>JAZGDH010000358.1:0-7171 GCA_036477555.1 Acidobacteriota bacterium | reverse complement strand
TGCTCTACGCTCTGGGCAATGTCGCTCGCGCGCAGCAGTTCTACGCCAGCCTTCTCCAGGACCATGGCGCCTCCCCGGAAACCTACGTCAAGATTTCCGAGGCGCTCCTGCGCCGGGAACGCTTCGAAGATGCCGAGGTGTTTCTCGAGGAGGCGACGAAGGTCCACCCCGGGGCCGACGAACTCTATTTCGCCCGCGGCGCGGCAAACGAGAGAATGGGGCGGATCGTTGCGGCCGAGCAGTTTCTGGTGAAGTCGATCCACCTGAACCCGGAGAACGCCATGGCGCTCAACTATCTCGGATACATGCTGGCCGATCGCGGTGTGAAGTTGCGGGCCTCGGTCCGGTACGTCGAGCGCGCCCTCGCTCTCGACCCCGGGAATCCTGCCTATCTCGACAGCCTCGGGTGGGCCCAGTATAAGCTTGCCATGTACAAACCGGCGGAGAAGAACCTCCGTGCCGCGGCCCATCAGGATCGAGCGGATCCCGCCATTCGCGAGCACCTCGGGGACCTCTTCGCCGCCACCGGCCGCGTTGAGGAAGCGATCCGCGAATGGAAATACGCTCTGTCCCGATCGCCGGAAAATCCGGATCGACTGCGCACGAAGATTCGCAACGGCCTGTCGACTCTGGACGCCGCCCGGCGATGAACCCTTGCGCCCGATCCGGCAGCCCTCTCACCGCGATCGGTCGAACTTTCCTGCTGGTTCTTGCCGCCCTCGCCCTTTCCTGTGGAGGGTCCAGGCCGATCACGGATCCGGCCAACCTCTCAGCCACGACGCATGGGTATCGGGCATTGTTCAAGGGCCGGTCGGTCGGCCCCGAAGGCAAGCAGCGCTTCCGAATGGCGGTCGTTCTCGCTCCCCCCGATCGTCTCCGACTGGAGTTTTTCGGCCCCGTGGGCGGTGCACGCCTGGTGGTCGCGGCAAGCGGGGGGGAGTCGATCGTCCTGTCTCCGCGCGAGCGGGCCTGGGATCGTGGCCCCGCGAGTGCGGTCGGCATGGAGCGTTTGATCGGTGTTCCGCTGGCGCCATTCGACCTCGTCGCACTGCTCACGGGCCGGCCGATGTGCGCCGAGGCGGAGGCGAGCCAGACGGTCCGCACCCGGCCGGCGGCGACCTTCGGGCGCGTCCACACATGGTTCGACGTTTCATGTCCCCCGGGAGAGATCCGCTATCTCGCCCGTTGCGGCGAAAGGGGTGGACTGCTAGAGACCGCGACCGTCCGGGAGGGGATCAGCGGTGCTATGATCCTCGAGATCGAGTACGGGGAGCATGTCAAGGGATCGGGACAGCGATGGCCGAAAGAGATTGAGATCCACATAGCGAAGCGGAACACAACCGTTTCGCTAAGAGCGGTCGATGGCCCATGGGCGGGCCCGATCCAGGACTCCCTCTTTGCTCCACCCGTCCCCGAACAGTTCGAGAGGCGGCCACTCATCGCCTCCCTGACCGCCCCGGGCCTCCTCGGCTCGACGGCGGACGGGGAGTAATGCACGGACTGAAACTCGAAGCCCACGCCAAAATCAACCTTTTCCTCAAAATCGTCGGGCGCCGCCCGGACGGTTTTCACGATCTGGAATCGGTGTTCCAGTCGATCACCTTGCACGATACGTTGATTCTCGAGCATTCCACGCCGGGGATCGATCTGGTGGTGGAAGGGGCCGATCTTCCTGCCGACGGCCGGAATCTGGTCCGGCGTGCCGCCGACCTGCTGCTGGAGCGCTCAGGAGGCCGTCGGCCGGGGGTGCGGGCTCGCCTGATCAAGAGGATTCCTGTCGGATCGGGGCTGGGTGGGGCTAGCAGTGACGCCGCCGCCGCTCTCCTGGGGCTCAACAGTCTCTGGAACCTGAACCTGTCTAAGGACGAGATTGTCGAACTTTCCGGGCGACTCGGCTCCGACGTGCCCTATTTCCTGACTGGCGGCACAGCCCTCGTCACCGGCCGGGGTGACCAGGTGAGGGCGCTGCCCGATCTGACCCCCTCACCGCTGTTAATCGTCCTCCCCGACGAGCCGATTTCGACCGCCTCGATCTATGCGCAAGTCAGTGTGCCGTTGACACCTTTGGCCAAAACCGGTAGCATTCCTCGCTTCCATTCTTCACTCGCGGTCGGCTTGGATCAGTTGGTGCGGGCGGGGAATGACTTGGAGCCCATCGCCCGTCACCAGTGTCCCGCCATCGGGACGATCCAGGAACGGTTGCGGGCGGCGGGAGCTTATGCCGTCGCCATGACAGGGAGCGGCTCGGCCGTGTTCGGGGCGTTTCGAGAGATCGGCGCCCGGGATCAGACGGCCACAGAGATGGAGTGCGCCGGGTGGTCGACAGTGGCGTGCTCGCCGCTCAGTCGGCAGGGATACCGAAAGACTCTGGGCCTGCACTGAACGCCCTTCGAGTTCGGGAGGGGGCCGGCCATGGACATCACGGGCGTCCGGGTCTTTCCTGTAGACGAAGAGAAACTCAAAGCATTCGTTTCAATCATCATTGACGATTGCTTCGTCATCAGTGACATCAAGATCATCAGCGGCACCAATGGGCTGTTCATCTCGATGCCGAGCAAGAAGCGGAAGAACGGCACGTTTCGAGATATCGCTCATCCGCTGAACAACGAGACACGCAGAAAAATCGAAGACAAGGTCCTGGCACGCTACCGCGAGATCGTATCCCATGGACCAGGCATGGGCGCGGTTGAACAGCGAGGCAGCGCAGATGCCGCGGACGGGGAGGCCGACCCAGGGAGCACCCCGGCGGAGGGCGCGCAGAAGGAAGGACCTCCGCCTGACGAAACGTAGGCCCAGGCGAAGGGTCGCGGGGACCGACTCTAACGGAAGCGGTGCTGATGGGGCGTCGTCAAGTGGTAAGACACTGGACTTTGGATCCAGCATCGGAGGTTCGAATCCTCCCGCCCCAGCCATTCCGGTGGGACGGGGCACGGGCCGACAGAGCATGAGTGCTGCGGGAGTGGATGGTGAGCTGAAGATATTTTCCGGGAGCGCGCACCCGTCCCTGGCGAAGGAGATCTGCGGCCACCTTGGTATTCCGCTTGGCCCGATCGCGCTCCGTCGCTTCGACGATGGCGAAGCCTATTGCCAGGTGCTGGATAACGTCCGTGGAGCGGATGTCTTCATCGTTCAGCCGACATCCCCTCCGGCCGACGCAAACCTCATGGAGCTCCTGATCATGATGGATGCCTTCAAGAGGTCGTCGGCGGCGCGGATCACACCGGTGCTTCCGTACTACGGCTACGCGCGGCAGGATCGCAAGGACAAGCCCCGCGTGCCGATATCGGCCAAGCTGGTCGCGGATCTGGTGACGGTCGCCGGAGCCGATCGGGTGTTGTGTATGGATCTCCATGCACCATCGATTCAGGGTTTTTTCAACATCCCGGTCGATCACCTGTTCGCCGCGCCGGTGCTCATCGAGCACGTGGCGAAGCTGGATCTGCCGAATTTGACCGTCATCTCTCCCGACGCGGGGGGTGTCGAGCGGGCGCGCGCCTATGCGAAGCGCCTCGGTGGAGCCCTGGCGATCATCGACAAGCGTCGGGGCGAGAAGAACGTGCCGGAGGTGATGCACGTCATCGGCGAGGTGAAGGGGAGAACCTGCCTTATCGTCGATGACATTATAGACACCGCCGGGACCCTGACCGGGACGGTGCGGGCGCTCGCCGAGCAGGGCGCCCGGTCGATCTACGGGTGCTTCAGCCATGGCGTGCTCTCCGGGCCGGCGATCGAGCGGATCCGGAAATCCGAGATGGAGTTGACGGCCGTCACCAACAGCATTCCGCTCGACGACGAGAAAAAGAAGGCGGGCCGGATTACGGTCCTTTCGGTGGCCAGTCTTCTGGCCGAGGCGATCAAGAGGATTCATACGAGTTCGTCGGTCAGCTCCCTCTTCGTCTGAGGGGTTCAAGGCGCCCTGGACAGATCGGCTTGCCACGCTGCGACGCAGAAAGAATCTAGCGGCCGACGCCACCTGGCGTCGTGACGCATGGAAGGACGGGCATCATGCAGGAAGTGGTTGTCGAGGTTCAGGAGCGGAACAATCCGGGAAAGAATGAATCCCGCCGCATGCGGAAGCAGGGGCTGGTCCCGGCCGTCGTCTACGGCGGGAACAAAGAGCCCCGGTCGATCGCGGTCGATCCGAAACTCCTGCTCAAAATATTCCACTCGGAGTCGGGGGCCAACACGATCTTCCAGCTCAACCTTCAGGGCACCGATCAGCGTCGGCACGTGATGATCAAAGAATATCAGGTCGATCCGGTGAAGGGGGCTCTGCTCCACGTTGATCTGGTTCGCATCCAGATGGACGAGGCGATCGAGGTCATGGTGCCGATCCGCATTGTGGGAGACGCCGTCGGCGTGAAAGTCGACGGCGGCATCCTCGACCATGTGAATCGCGAGATCCGGATCGAGTCCCTCCCAGCCAACATTCCGGAGCATATCGACATCGACGTGCAGCCGCTCAAGATCGGCGACACGCGACGGGTCTCCGATATCCCGCAGAGTGATCGCTTTAAGATTATGAGCGACCCGGAGCAGATCCTGGTGGTCATCTCAGCCCCGACGAAGGACGAGGCCGAGACCCCTGTGGTGGACGAAGCCGAGGTGGTGGCGACGGCGGAGCCGGAGGTGATCAAGAAGGGTAAGGCTGCTTCCGAGGGCGAGGAGGGCAAGGAGGAGAACGACGAGGGCGGAAAGCAGTAGCCCCCGGCAGAATTGCTGCTGGTCGGGTGGGATCCGAAAGTGAAGATCGTGGTCGGGCTCGGCAATCCGGGGCAGGAATATTCATCGACCCGTCACAACGTCGGGTTCCTGGCGGTCGAGGAATTGCGGCGGCGTCTCGGTCCGGGCGCGAAGGTGAAGCAGCGCAATGCATGGATCGAAAGGCTGAGTTTCGACGCCGGTCCGATTCTCCTCATGCGGCCACGAACCTACATGAACCGGAGTGGGTCGGCCGTACAGCAGTTGCTTGAATCCGAGGAGGCGAGTGTCGCAAACCTCCTGGTGGTCTGCGACGATCTGTACAGGCCGTTCGGATCGTTAAGGCTGAGAACGAGCGGCAGCCACGGAGGCCACAACGGTTTGCGATC
The DNA here is from genome assembly GCA_036477555.1 of Acidobacteriota bacterium. Classification (GTDB taxonomy): domain Bacteria; phylum Acidobacteriota; class Polarisedimenticolia; order Gp22-AA2; family Gp22-AA2; genus JAPUIN01. The sequence continues at coordinate 2,081 of JAZGDH010000358.1, read as the reverse complement.
GATTATCGACTGCCTGGGTACCACGGAATTTGCACGGCTTCGCATCGGCATCGGCCCGGCGGAAGGCGACCAGGACCATGCCGACTTCGTGCTCGAATCGTTTTCGCGCGAAGAATCGGCGAGGCTGCCGGAAATCATCGATCGCGCCGCTGATTGCGTAACGACAGCGCTGTCGGAAGGAATCAAGATGGCCATGAACAGGTACAACAGGCGCCCCGCCGAGGATTCCGGCGGAGACGAGAAATCGCCGTAAAGACGAAAGGGTGGAGGATGCCAAAATACGAATCGATATTCATCGGAGACCCGACGCTGACCGATGACGAGCTCGAGAAGCTAGTCAAGAGCTACGAGAGCCTGGTCAGCGATTCGAAGGGGAAAATACTCAATCTCGAGCGCTGGGGACGACGGCGGCTTGCCTATCCGATCGGCGGCCGTGAGGAAGGGATCTACTTTCTCATGCTGATCGAATGTGACGCCAGCTTCCCACGGGAGCTGGAGCGTCGCTACAGGATCAACGATCGGATCCTCAGGCACCTGACGGTCCGCGTCGAGAACGAGGCTCAGCTTGGCCCATCGCCGATCATGAAGGCGCGTCCCCCCGAACGCGAGGAAACGCCGGTTCCCGCGCCAACCCAACCGCCGGCCCCTCCCGCGCCCTCGGCGTAGGACGACTGGAGACCATCACGATGCCCAGGAAACGACCCACCAGCGGCCCTCGAGGTCGCAAGAAGGGGTTCAAGCGCAAGTTCCTGTTCCGGAAGAAGAAGTTCTGCAAGTTCTGCGACGAGAAGATTAAATACATCGACTATAAAGATGTCAGACTGCTCCAGGCGTTCACCCCGGAGCGATCGAAGATCTTCCCGCGCCGGATCTCCGGGACCTGTTCAAGACACCAGCGGAAGCTCATGGTGGCGATCAAGCGCGCCCGCACGATCGCTCTCATTCCGTTCACTGCTGATTGAGGGCGCCACCCGCGGACGGGAGATAGAAATGCGGATCGTTTTGAGAGAAGATATCGATCATCTGGGCCGGCGCGGTGAGATCGTGAAGGTGGCCGACGGCTACGCACGGAATTTCCTGTTGCCGAAGCGAAAGGCATTGCCAGCCACCGACGGCAATCTCAAAGTGATCTCGAGAGAGAAGCGGCGCTACGTCGCCCAGCAGGCCAAGGATAAGCAGTCGGCCGAAGCCCTCGCTGCCCGACTGGCATCGATCTCCTGCACCATCGTCCGCAAGGTCGGTGAGAACGAGATCCTGTACGGCTCGGTCACTTCTTCGGATATCGGGGAGTTCATCGCCAAGGAAGGGATCGAGATAGACCGACGCCGCATCCAGCTGGCCGAGCCGATCAAGAGCCTGGGAATTTATACGATTCCGATCCGCCTCCATCCCGAGGTCACCGCGGACCTGAAGGTCTGGGTCGTGAAGGAGTAGCCGGGTGGGTGAGACGGAGCCCGAACAACCTCCCCAGCCCGGCCGCCCGGTTCGCAGTCCCTGGGTGCCCTGCCTGCTCGCCTGGATTTTCCCCGGGCTGGGCCATCTCGCGCTCGGCAAGCGCCAGCGCGCGATCGTGTTCTGCCTCATCGTTCTCGCGACTCTCTCGCTCGGGCTGGCCTCCGATGGGACCGCAGCGGTCATCGATCGGCAGCGCCCGCTCAGCTATCTCGCCACATTCGACAATCTCGCGCTCGGCCCGCTCGACATGGTGGGCCGGTTTCTCACCTTCGGCCGCCTCGTTTACCGGCTGCCGGCCGCGGAACATGATCCGGTCCGCCTCGAGATGATCGAAAGGCTCCGGGAACGGATCCGGAGCGTGACATACGAATACGGCAGCACCTTTCTGCTGACCGCCGGGTTGATGAATATTCTTCTCATCCTCGACGTGTTCGATATCTCCGTGGGTCGCAAGGACTGAAGAGGGACCGGACGTGATCCGCAGCCACTTCACGAACCTTTTCCTCTTCTCGGTGCTGGTTGCGGTGTTCTTCGCCTACCTGACCCAGAACACGGGACGCGATCGGATCCGGGTCGTCCTGATTCTCGGCGGCTCGATGATCGTGCTCTCGATCATCGTCGCGTAC
>JAZGDH010000357.1:0-6408 GCA_036477555.1 Acidobacteriota bacterium | reverse complement strand
GAACCAGTCCGTAGCCTGACGGTTGACCGACAGGACTTTTTGGCGTTCCCCTCCGCCAGATCGTGCATGAGTCGGCAGGGTCACGCCGTACCGCCGGGCCAGGCTCCTGAGCGCCTCGGGAAATTCGAGTTTCTCGTGGAGCATCAGGAACTTGAAAACGTCGCCGCCGGCACCGCACCCGAAGCAGTAAAACAACTGCTTGTCGGGGTCGACATGAAACGATGGCGTCTTCTCGCTGTGGAACGGGCAGTTCGCTTTGTAGCGCGTGCCGCTCTTCTTGAGCGGGACATACTCCGAAACGATCTCGCGCAGATCGGCCCTGGCCCTCACGGCCTCGACCACATCCGATCTCTCTTTACCGCCCGTTTTCACTCGACCCCCCAGCCGCTCCGGCTGGCTGATTCTCAGGTGGCCGATTCAATCCGCCACGCTCAATCGTTAAACCGCCTCTCCTGGGCGAGTCGCTTGAGCGCCTTCTTCCTTGCAGCCAGCGCCTTGATTTTTCTTTTCTGGCACGGCTTGAGATAGTGCTGCCTCTTCTTCAGCTCCGAGAGGACCCCTGATTTTTCACACTTCCTCTTGAACCGCTTGAGTGCGTTCTCAAGTGACTCATCCTCGCGCACCCTCACGAGGGGCATTCATTCATCCCTCCCTTCGCTGATTTTCAAAATACGGCCAGGGTGGTCTTCAAACAGACCCCCCGAAAAACCCGATGCAAGCCGGGCTTTCGACCGCTGCTGGCTATCTCTGTCAGGCTGTCGAGTCGATGGAGGTAACTCTTGACTCAACAATGAATTACCCTGGACCCAGACCAGTGCCACCCAAATATACGAAGCACCCGATCAGATGTCAAGGAACCGGGGATTAAATCGTGGACAAAATTGCGGGGTTTGTTCCCCAGTGTGGAAATTATGCCGCACTGACAATATATCTTAACTAATTATGCTTTAACGACTATTTAGGATTTTCGTATTAATGACTGCTGCTGCATAGCCGGCCCCGAATCCGTTGTCAATGTTGACCACGGTCAGGCCGGATGCGCAGGAGTTGAGCATCCCCATCAACGCCGCGACCCCCTTCAGGCCGGTTCCGTAGCCTATGCTCGTCGGTACCCCGATCACCGGTACATCGACCAGGCTGGCGACGAAGCTCGGGAGTGCTCCCTCCATCCCGGCGACAACGACTATCGCGTTGGCCTTCAACAGTTTATCCTTATGATCGAGCAGGCGATGCAGGCCGGCGATCCCGACGTCATAGATACGCTCGACCCCCTGATCCATGCTCTCGGCCGTTACCGCCGCCTCCTCGGCAACCTGCAAGTCGGCGGTGCCGGCTGCTATGACCAGAAGACCGTGGTGGATCCGGCGGCGACCGGTCGCAGGCAGGGTGATGGCCCGCGCCGCTTTGTGATAACGGGCCTTTCGATAGCGCCTCTGGACCTTGCGATGAACCTCGGGGCCGACGCGGGTAATGAGCACGTTCTGTCGGCGCGCCGCAACCTTGCCGGTGATCGCTATGATCTGCTCGATCGTCTTCCCTTCCCCATAAATCACTTCGGGGAACCCCCGGCGCAGCTGCCGGTGAGTGTCGATCTTGGCGAAACCGAGATCCTCGTAGGGGAGAGTCCTCAGCTTGCGCAGGGCCGTCTCCGGTGTGATCGATCCTTTGCGGAGCCGCTCGAGGATCCGCCTGACGTCAACCGCTCGCATTGTTGTATCTCCTGCCTGCGATTATAGGCGATCGATTCGGCGAGCAAGGTGGCCGAGCCGTCGCGGTCCCCGCAGCGACGCGGCCCACACCCGCTCGCGAGGGCGGGAGTAAACCGTTCCACGCGCGGGGTGTGGCTCGAAATCGTCGCGTATCTTAGGGACCACTCCGACTGCTCTCCTCCTGCTCGAGTCCGCACCAAGATCGGCTGTGCCGATCCCGCCGGTTGTGCGCCGTGTCCGGCGGATGCAGCCCACGGCGCACAACCGGCGGAACCTCGCTTGACAGGGTCGAAGTGCTTTCATACCATGTGCCCGAATCACGCACGCCACAAGCACTTGCTGTGATCCACCGCACGGGACGTAGGATTTTTCAGGTGCGCGTGTTGAAGGGCTCTGTCGCATGAGTGGTACGAAAGACAAGCGTCGTCACCCGCGCGTCGTGCAGCGCCTGCGCGTCCGATCACACGATAAGGACGAACTGGAGCTCGAGACGATCGATCTCAGTGTGGGCGGATTCTCCTGCACCTCTCCAGTGCTCCTCGCCCCCATGACCAAAGTCGCTCTGTCGCTCATCCTTCCCCAGACCAGGAGCGAACCGACGCAGCGCGAGCGGGTGGTCACCGGCGAAGCGGTCGTCGTCAGGGCCGAGCCCTCGGCCGGCGCATCGACGAACGGCGGCCCCTACCGCCTGGCGCTCTTCTTCTCCCGCATGGAGGAAGAGCATCGCCAGCTGTTGCAGGAGTTTCTGCAGACCCGCAACGGCGGGAACGGACGCGCGGACCACTAACAGGGGCGGCGGTCGCCCTGAGCGAGGGCTCTTGAGGCGGTTCATCGTCGGCGTAACCGGCGCCAGCGGATCGATCTGCGCCCGATCGCTCATCGGGGAGCTGGCGAAACATCCCGACGTCGATCGCGTCCACGTGGTCCTCAGCCGCTTCAGCCTCCTCACGCTGAACGCCGAACTCGGCATCTCCGCGAAAAACGAGACCGAAGGGCTCCGCGCTCTCCTGAAGAGCCCTTCCGGCAAGGGGCACGGTGCGGGGAAGCGCTTATCCGGTTCGTCCGGGAAGGTGAGGCTTCATCGTCCGGGCGACATGGCCGCTGCGATCAGCAGCGGATCGTATCCGACCGACGGCATGATCGTCGTGCCGTGCAGCGGGGGCACGCTCGCCTCGATCGCAACCGGCGTGTCCAGCAACCTGATCCATCGCGCCGCCGAGGTGACATTAAAAGAGCGTCGCCCTCTCGTGCTCGCCTTCCGTGAATCACCGATCAATCTCGTCCATATCGAAAACATGAGACGCGCCACGCTCGCCGGGGCGATCATCTTCCCGCTGACGCCGGCGTTTTACAATCGTCCCGACGGCCTGGAGGAAATCGCGACGCAGTTCACCGGCCGCATTCTCGATCTGCTGGGACTGGAACACTCGCTCGGCCGGCGCTGGGGGGGGAAGTGATGAGCCTCGCGGCCGGTTGCGCGCCCGAGGGACAGGGATCCCGCCTGCGGGGTCTACGCGCCCTCGCCGCCACCCTCAGCATGATCAAATTCCAGCACACGCTGTTCGCACTGCCGTTCGCCTTCACCGGAGCGCTTCTGGCCGCGGGCGGCCTTCCCTCCTGGCGACAGATCGGCTGGATCCTCGGAGCGATGGTCGGCGCGCGGAGTGCCGCCATGGTCTTCAACCGGCTCGTCGACCTGGATTTCGACAGGCGCAATCCGCGCACTCGTTCGCGGCCGCTGGTCACGGGCGAGCTCGGTCTCGGATTCGCCCGGGCTTTCCTGATGGCGAGCGTCGCACTCTTCCTGCTGAGCGCCGCCATGTTGAACCGTCTCGCATTGATGCTGGCAATTCCGGCTCTGGCGTTGATCCTGACCTACTCCCTGACCAAGCGGTTGTCGTGGCTCACCCACCTTCACCTCGGCGCCTCTCTGGCGCTCTCTCCCCTCGGCGCCTGGATCGCCGTGCGCGGAACGATCGACACGCTGCCGCTGCTTCTGGCGCTTGGGGTGGCGCTGTGGGTCGCCGGATTCGACATGATCTATTCCTGTCAGGACATCGCATTCGATCGCCGGGAGCGACTTCATTCCGCGCCGGCGCGATTCGGGATCGCCGGCGCGCTGCGTCTGTCGACCGCACTGCACATCGGCGCGGCAATTCTGTTTCTGACCCTGCCCCTGTCTTCGTCTCTCGGGGGGTGGTATCTGGCGGGGGCGACCGGGACGGCGACGCTTCTCTGGTATGAGCACCGGCTCGTCAGGCCGGACGACCTGAGCCGTGTGAATCAGGCGTTCTTCACGATCAACGGCTACGTGAGCTTCCTGATCCTCGCCGGGACGGCCGTCGACCTCGCGTTAAGGGTCTGACACTTCTTCCGGATCCGACTCTTCTTCCCGGTCTGGCTCTTCTTCCCGGTCCGGCTCTTCCCTGTTTCTTTCGCGCTCCGGCATGACCGCTCCTGGAACTCTCCTGCGTCCCGGTCAGGAGCAGATAAAGATCGCGAACGTTCGTCCCCGTCGGACCGGTGACGAAATCGTCTCCGATGCGCCTGAAAAATCGGTGCGTGTCCGAGCCGGCGAGGGCGCGCTCGACGTCGAGACGGGCCGCGACGGAGCGATGAAGCGTCGTGGCGTCGGCGTACGCACCCGCCGCCGGGGAGTTGCCGTCCAGACCGTCACTGCCGAACGCGAGGAAGGCCCAGGGTCCGGATTTCCTGTCCGACATCCGGATGGCGAGGCATAGCGCCAGCTCGGATGCGCGTCCGCCGACGCCGTCGCCGAGAGGCTGCGTGAGGACCTCTCCGCCCAGGACCAGCAGCCGCCCGTGGGGCGGTGCCTTCTCGATCGCTTCGGCAAGGCGCCCGGCGGCATCGTCGGTCGGGCCGGTCAATCCTTCAACGGGTGACTCGACATCGAGTCCGCGTGAGCGCCCGGCTCGGATCGCCGCCTCGCGGAGCTCACGGTTCGAGAGGATCGATTCCCACGCCGCCCTGCGGAAGGCGGGATGCCCCGGACCCGGTGCGGCCGGAAGGCGGTCGGTCTGCAGCACGTTCAGGATCGCGGCAGGCATCAGAGGTGCCAGTCCATAGCGATCGATGGCGAGGACTGCCGCCTCTCTCCCGCCGTGATCGGGGAGAGAAGGACCGGAAGCGACCTCTCCGAACCGTTCCGGATCGACGTCACAGACGACGAGCGTCGTCTGGGTGCGCGCGCGTCGGGCGACACCGGCCAGGCGGCCACCCTTCACAGCCGAAAAAGTCCTGCGTATGGCGTTGATGGCACCGATCGGCGCACCGCTCACGATCAGCGCACGGTGCAGTGAGGTCTTCTCCCGGGAGCTCAGAAACGGGGTGAGCGGCGACGCCATCATCGACGATCCACCGCCCGATGCGAGGAAGATCAGATCATCGTTCGGACGCAAACTCGAAACAAACTGGAGCGCCTTCCGGCCGGCCGCGAATGAGGCGCGCCCGGGAACCGGATGATCACCGCGAATCGTCTCCTGCAGGACGCGCGGCCGGCCCTTCGGTCTGCTCGCCCGCTCCGATCCGATCACGAGGCAACGGACCGCCCTCGAGCCCCCCGCCTCTGCGATCCGGTTGAGCAGACCGCGCGTCATCGCTCCGGAGGCCTTGCCGAACGCCAGAACGAGCAGATTCCCCTTGCGCCGGAGGCTGATTGTCCGGCCCCCGATCACGACTCGTCCGGCTCCTGCCCATACGGCACGCTCGACCGCCCGTGACGCATCGCATGCGGTGAGGGCATCCCGTGCGATCTCCTGAAGGGCCTGTGTGGCGGGCACTCCAGGACGCAATGGCTGGGATCGCTTGACCATCAACGTGTTCGCGCTATCCGTTTAAAACCTTACCCAGCTTGAGTTCACGGCAACTCCTCCATGAAAACTCGCTCCCAGTGCGTCTTGACAAGGAATCGATGATTTTGCTATAAGGCGCCCATCACGCGGTACGACGTCCGGCTCCTTCAAACCCCGATCGCCTGAGGAGGTGGCTAGATGAATAAAGCTGATCTCATCAACAAGATCTCCAAGGACGCACGCATCAGCAAGACCGCGTCTTCCAAAGCACTCGACTCTCTCGTAGACGGCATCACCAGGGCCCTGAAGAAAGGGGATCGCGTCGCGCTGGTCGGATTCGGCACCTTCACGGTGTCGCGCCGCAAGGCCCGCGTCGGCCGCAATCCGCAGACGGGCGAGCAGATCGAGATTAAGGCTCGTAAGGTCGCCCGCTTCCGCCCGGGCAAGGATCTGTCGTCCACGATCCGCTGATAGCTTCCGCCAGCAACGCGGAACAACAGTCCGCACTATTGAAATAGATACCACGAAGGGCGGCGTCCTGTGGCGCCGCCCTTCGTCCGTTATGACCCCGATCATTCGATGCTGATCAGCAGCGCGCCGGCCTCGACCGTCTCCCCGGTTCGTACATTGACGGCAACGACACGTCCTGCCCTGGGCGCAGGAATCTCGTTCTCCATCTTCATCGCCTCGACGACGGCCACCCCTTGTCCGGCCGTCACCTCCTCCCCCTCCCGCACGAGAAGGGCCGTCACGCGACCGGGCATGATGGAACAGACATCGATCCGCCCCTCCCGATGCAGGGCGCCGGCGCGCTCACCACGTCTCAAAGGATCCTCGAGTCGTACGGGATAGGTTCGTCCCCCCACGTGCACGACCCGCGTCGCCGC
>JAZGDH010000356.1:0-3364 GCA_036477555.1 Acidobacteriota bacterium | reverse complement strand
ACAACAGCAGCGTCGGGATGCTCTGGATGCCGAACTTGGTCGCGAGAGCGCTCTGCTCATCGACGTTGACCTTGCCGACACGCGCCTTGCCGTCATACTGCTCGGCGAGTTTCTCGAGCACGGGCGCTACCATGCGACAGGGGCCGCACCACTCGGCCCAGAAATCAACCAGCATCGGCGCGCTCTTCTTGACCTCTTCGTCGAAATTGCTCGTCGTCAGCGTGACGATTTTGTCGCTCATGGTTCTGATCTCTCCCGGTTGTTGGTCGATTGGAGATGGGACGATTCTTATATCACACGCCCCGGATCTCCTCAAAGAACCACCGTCTGGCCGCCGGTCCCCGAACCCGGGCAACCGGACCGCTCGATCGTGAGGATATAGATGCAGGGCGACACCGGACGATTCAGGCCACGCCGACGGTGGGGGCAGAATTTCCTGATCAATCCCGGAGCGATCGAGACGATCGTGTCGGCATTCGCACCACAGCCGGATGACCGGGTGATCGAAGTCGGCCCCGGCCATGGCGCGTTGACGGAGGCGATCGTCTCCCGCGTCGGCAGGCTTCTCGCGGTGGAGGTCGACCCGACGCTCGTCGGCGCGCTCGAAGAGCGGCTGGATCGCTTCCGCACCGGAGGGCAACTCGAGATCGTCGAAGGGGACGTTCTCGCCCTCGGCCTGGGGCCGTTGCTGCGCAGACTGGACACGACGGGGCGTCCCGCGCGACTGATCGGCAACCTGCCGTACAACATCGCCACGGAGGTGATTCTCAGCGGGCTGAGACACGCCCCCATGCTCGCCGATCTCCACGTCATGGTGCAACGGGAGGTGGCGGAACGCATGACCTCCGAGCCCGGCCGGAAGAGCTACGGGAGCCTCTCGGTCCTGTGTCAGACGTACGCGCGTATCGAGCGGGTCCTGCGCCTGCGACCCGGCTCCTTCAAGCCTCGCCCCCGCGTCGAGTCACAGATGATCCGGCTGGTTCCCCATTCGATTGACGGACACCTGCCGCCGTTCGGCGATCTGTCGGTGCTGCTCCGCGCCGCCTTCGAGCAGCGCCGTAGGACACTGCTGAACAATCTTTCGCGCATCGCGCCGGGGGGATCCGATGGCGCCGGAAGATGGATCCGATCGGCCGATCTCGATCCTCGCGCGCGGCCGGAGGCGATCCCCGTGGAGGGTTACCTGGCGCTCCTTCGACATCGACCGGCGGTATAATCGCGCCCGTGACGACGCGCGCGCGCTCCACCGGTTCCTCCCGATCGCATCACAGGCTGGAGATCATCCCGCTCGGCGGGCTGGGAGAGTTCGGCAGCAACTGCACCGCGTTCCGATTCGGCCCCGATATCATCGTCGTGGACGCCGGCCTGATGTTTCCCGAGGAGCAGGTCCTCGGCGTCAATTTCGTCATCCCGGACCTTTCCTATCTTTTCGAGCGTCGCGACGAGATCCGGGCCGTCCTGCTCACCCACGGACATGAGGATCACATCGGCGCCCTCCCCTTCCTGTACGAGCAGGTTCGTGTCCCGATCTACGGCTCCGATTTCACGCTCGGGCTGGTGGCCCGCAAACTCCGCGAGCACCGTCTGCCGCACGAACGCCAGATGAAGAAGGTGCGCGCCGGCGACCGGATCCGCAAGGGCCCGTTCGAGATCGAGTTCATTCAGGTGACGCACAGCATCCCGGGGGCTCTCGCGCTGGCGATCACCACTCCGGTCGGCACGATCATCCATACCGCCGATTTCAAGATGGACCAGACACCGATCGACGGCCGCACCTTCGACTTTTCGGCGTTCTCCGCGCACGGCGATCGCGGGGTTCTCGCACTCCTCTCCGACAGCACGAACGCCGAAGTGGAGGGGTTCACCGAGTCGGAGCGGATCGTCGGCGGCGCTCTCGATACCCTGTTCCGCCGCGCGACCGGCCGCCTCGTGATCAGCACCTTCTCGAGCAACGTGCACCGGATCCAGCAGGTGATCGATGCGGCGGCGGCGCACCGCCGCAAGGTCGCTCTCGTCGGCACGAGCATGTCGGCGACCGCCGAAGTGGCCGAGAGGCTCGGGTATCTGAAGGCGCCGGCCGGACTTCTGATCAATCCGGGTGACGTCAAGCGACTCGCTCCACATCGGACGGTGGTGATCGCGGCCGGCAGCCAGGGGGAGCCGATGTCGGCCCTTTCGCGCATCGCTCTGGATGATCATCGCGACATCTCGATCGGACCCGGCGATCTCGTCCTCATCTCCGCCCGGGCGATCCCCGGCAATGAGAAATCGATCAATCGGGTGATCAATCACATTTATCGGCGCGGGGCGGACGTGCTGTTCGGCGGGCGCGCACCTCATCATGTCTCGGGCCACGCCAGCCGGGAAGAGCTGAAGATCATGCTGAACCTCATCCGCCCCCGGTTCTTCGTGCCGATCCACGGTGAGATCAGGCAGCTGTATTCGCACGCGCGCCTGGCGGAGTCGACCGGCCTGGCGCGCAACCGGATCCTGATGGCCGAAAGCGGCGATGTCATCGAGCTCGATGCAAAGTCCGGGCGGGTGGCCCGTCGGGTTCGAGCCGGTCGCGTCTTCATCGACGGAACCTACGAGGAGGTCGACGAGATCGTCGTCCGGGATCGGCGGCACATCTCATCGGGAGGAATTGTCCTGGCCGTTGTCGCCATCGACAAGCAGACCGGCCGGCTCCAGGGCGACCCGGAGATCGTCAGCCGTGGGTTCGTCTTCGAGGAAGCGAGGGCCGATCTGCTCAAGGAGGCCTCCCGGGTGGTCCGGCAGGTGGTCGAGGGAGCGACGATCGAGGAGCGCGCCGATCGGGGAGTGGTGAAGACCCTGATTCAGCGCGATTTAAAGCGCTACTTCCGCCGGAACCTGGATCGGCGGCCGATGATCATTTCCGCCATCATCGAGACCTGAATCCAGGTGATAGAATCGGCCCCCATGGCAGGGCGCAGACGGACCATCTCCCCGCGCCGCGGGACCGCGGCGGCCCGGAGTTTCTGGGCGGAGGCGCTGGCCATCGTGATCATGGCGATGGCGGTCCTTCTTGTGTTGAGCCTCGTCTCTTACCGGCCCGAGGACCCGGTCCCCTGGCCGCTTGGTGCGCGGACCGGGGAGCAGGTGCAGAACATCGCGGGACCGCTCGGGGCCTTCCTGGCCGAGCTGCTTCGCCAGCTCCTCGGGCACGCCGCCTGGTCTGCCCCGCCCCTGCTGATTCTGTTCGGATGGCGCATCTTCTGGGGTCGCCGGGACCGCACCCTCCCCCACCTGATCGGCTACAGCCTGCTGGTGATCTCCAGCGCGACCTGTCTCGATCTGCTTCTGCATGTGGGCGGTTCGGTCACCCGGAGCCGGGCAGGCGGCT
>JAZGDH010000355.1:0-4539 GCA_036477555.1 Acidobacteriota bacterium | reverse complement strand
CGGCACGAGCGGCCGAGGTGGAATCGGAGGCGGAGGGGCCAGGCCGGGGGGATCCTCGGCGATCCGCTTCATGAGGTCGTCGATCGCGTAGTCCAGCTGAACGTCCTCCCCATGGATCAGGCCGTCGGGGCCGAGGTCGAGCAGGACGTCGGGGTCGACGCCGTGTCCCTCGATCATCCAAGTCTTTCCCAGGGGGTCATAGCCTCCGAACTCCGGCTGGGTGGTTGATCCGCCGTCGCGGAACGGTTTGTCGCCACGGATGCCGATCCACCCCCCCCAGGTCCGCGTCCCGATCACCGGTCCCAGGGAGAAATCCTTGAAGCCCTGGGCGAAGGTCTCGCAGTCGCTCCCCCCCTGGCGGTTGATCAGGGCCGCCATGTGGCCATGGAAGGCGAGAGCCGGGTCCGTGCTCGGTCCGGCGTAGCGCGTCCCGCCGACCGAGAGGATCTTGCGGTCGAGGTGGGCCAGGATCATGGGGGCGACGAACCCGCCGCCGTTCCAGCGGTCGTCGATGATCAGACCCTGTTTCCGCCACTGCGGCGGGTAGTCGCGCGCGAACTGCTTGAGGCCGCGCCCGCCCATGTTGTAGAGGTGGATGTAGCCGATCCGGCCGCCGCTCTGTCGGTCGACGTACTCACGCATCTCGGTGACCCAGGTCGCATAGCGGATGCGCCGGTCGTTCGCGACCGTCGCCACCACGATCCGCCGCGCCCCCTCCAGTCGCGGGGCGTCGTTGATCGACAGCTCGACCTCCTGCCCGGCGCGATTGGCGAGCCGGCCAAGATAGTTCTCTCCCTTCTTCAGCGCTTTGCCGTCGATCGCCACCAGCCACATTCCTTCCCGGACACGCAGGTCGGCCCGGGCCAGGGGCGAGCTCCAGCCTTGTGTCGGGTAGTCGCCACGATAGATCTTGTCGATCCTCCAGAAACCAGTCGCATCGTCGTAATCGAGGTCGGCGGCCAGCAGACCGGTGCCGACCTGCTTCCCCTGGCGCCTGTCGCCGCCCCAGACGTAGGCGTGGCCGGCGTTGAGCTCCCCCAGCATTTCGCCGATCAGGTCATGGAGGTCGTCGCGGGTCGACAGACGCTCGGCGAGCGCCCCGTACTGCGACCAGACGCCATCCCAGTCGACGCCGTGCATGTCCGGGTCGTAGAAGAAATCGCGCTGCAGCCGCCAGGCCTCGCGCAGCATCTGGCCCCATTCCTCTCGCGGGTTGACATCGAGCGACCAGCCGCTCAGGTTGATGCGCGCCCGCTTGAGCGCCTCGTCCTTCGGAGCCTCCGTCGCCCCCGCCTCGATGCGGATGAACTCATTCTTCGTGCGGTACACCAGAACTTCACCGTCCATCGAAACCCGGTAGCCGAGCACGCCGGAGGCAACCGTCGACAGCTTCTCCTTATCGATGTCGTAGGTCTGCAGATCCGAGCCGCGCGGCCGCCCACCCGCCTCCTCCGGTGGCGCTAGCATCCCCCGGTTCTCGGCCTTCAGCCAGTGGAGTTTGCCTTCGACGGCGCTCAGGCTCCGGTAGTTGCCGGGGGCCACGGGGACCTGGACCAGGCGGTCGCCCATGCCCTCGAAATCGATCCGGATCGGCTCCATTCGCTCCGGCTCCTTCTTTTTCCCCTTTCCGCCGGCGTCCTCGTCGACTTTCTTATCATCGTCATCACGGGGAGCGTCGCTGAGAGGCGCGAACGGGAGCGAACCGTCAGCCTGCAGGGCGACCACGTAGGGGAGAGTCGCCTCGTCGACGATGAAGCGGGCCTCGAAGCGATCCAGGCGTGGATTGATGTATCGATCGGCAAGAAAGTAAAAGTGTTTCCCCTTCCGGCCCCATGCGGGGGCGAAGGAGTTGAACATCGGATTGGAGACGGCGTGGACCTCCTCCGTCCTCGAGTCCCAGATCCTGACCTGGTTGAAGCCGCTGTCGAGACGCGCGGTGTAGGCGAGGTAGCGGCCGTCGGGAGACCAAACGTGCTGAGTGATCTCCCAGGACGCTTTGTCGACGACCTCCCTCTCCCCACTGGTCGCATCGGCGACGAAGAGCCGGTAGGTCTCGTCACCCCAGGCGAGCTTCTCCGCGTCGGGTGACCAGCGCGGATCGTGATGCCAGCCGGGCGGAGTCTGACCGATCTGCCTGGGCGGCTCGCTGTTGTCCGAGGAGTGCAGCAGTAGCTGCTCCTCGCCATCGACCTCTGTCCACGCCGCGATCCATTTCCCGTCCGGGGAGAAGGCGGGGAGCTTCGTTCGCGCGAGGCTGCTGTCGGTGATCCTCCTGATCAGCCCCTTTTTCCGGGTGCGCGTGGTGAACAGATCGCCGCGCGTCTCCAGGACGATCCGCGCGCCGTCCCGGGAGAGCCCCCAGGAACCGAGATACTGGACTGGATCGACGAACCTGTCGCGCACCTGCAGGCGGTCGCTCGGGAGGTCGATCGGCACCATCTCATTCCGGCCGCTGGCCAGATCGAACGACCAGATGTCCATCTTGTGCTGGTAAACGATCCGACCGTCTCCCATGGACGGCCAGCGAACGTCGTAATCGTCGAAGAAGGTCAGCCGCTGCACGTCGCTCCCGTCCGGCTTCATCGAGGCGAGGTTCGGCCGTCCCCACCGGTCGGTGGCGAAGTAGATGCGGCCGTCGTCAGCCCACATCGGGAAGGCGTCCTTGCCGTCGTAGTCGGTGACTTCGGTGAAGGAGAGAGGATCCAGCGTGCCGACGTAGATCTGCTCGGCTTCCCCCCCCTTGTAGCGCTTCCAGGTGTGGAATTCGAGCGCCATCTTCTGCGTGGCGATCCGGTCTCCGCCCGGCTCGAAGCTGATCCAGGCGGCCGGCTCCAGGGGGATCAACTCGGGGATCCCGCCGGCCGGATCGACCGTGTAGATCCGGTCGTCGCCGTGCGGATGGTCGCGGGTGCTGCGGAACAGGATCCTGCCGTCGGCGGTCCAGCCGATCGTCCCATCGGTTCCGGGATGAACGGTCAGCCTGCGCGGCTCGCCGCCGCTCGCGGCCATGACGTAGACATCGTCATTCCCCTCATACTGGGCGGTGAAGGCGATCCATCGGCCGTCCGGCGAGGCCTTCGGGAAGCGCTCCGTCCCCTCGTGGGCGGTGAGGCGGATGGCGGTGCCCCCGGAGGCGGCCACTTTCCACAGGTCGCCCTCCGAGACGAAGATGATGCTCCCGCTCCCGATCGAAGGGTAACGGTAGAAGCCATCGGACTGGCCGTCGTCCGCCAGGAGGGACGACGGCCCAAGGAGCATTGGGATCGTCAGGGCAGCGATCGAGACAAGGGTTCTTTGCATGGTGGTAGCCTCCATGTACGGCTCATCCGCGCGTCTGAGTTTAAGACGAAGAGACTACCATCGCGGGTGGATTCGTGCCACCCTGTCCCAATCCCAAAACCAGGTCCGGACTGAATGCCAGCGCCATGACAAGGATTGCAGGGGCACGAGCGGGTGAACGGGAATGCCGGATTCCACTTTAGGGCTGAAAAGGATCTAGCAGCGGCAGTCGAAATCTAGAGGACGGACGAGGTTATTGGCAACGACAACCGCGTTCGGCCAGGCCGCGGGCCGTCTGCCAGGATGCCGCGACTCCGGGAATTGCTGTCTGAGCCGGGAGCGCGATACAATTTCTTACACTCTGATGTCGGGCCCGGCTCGTCTTTCGTGAGGGAGTCATGAATCGTCACAAATCATCGATTGCCGCTCTGGTCTTGCTGATCTCCGCAACACTTTCGACGTTCGGGCAGACGAGATTTCGGACGCCGATGAGGATCCCGGACATCCCCGGTTACAAGACGCTCAAGTGTGATTTTCACATCCACACGGTCTTTTCGGATGGCGCAGTCTGGCCCGACGTTCGATCGGAAGAGGCATGGAGAGAGGGCCTCGACGCCATCGCCATAACCGACCACATCGAGTATCAGCCCCACAAGCAGGATCTCCCGACAAACCATGGCCGTTCCTATGAGATTGCCAAGTCTCATGGAGATATGCTCAGCGTCAACGTCATCTCAGGATCGGAGATCACGCGGGATATGCCTCCGGGGCACCTCAATGCGATTTTCATGACTGAGATCCAAGAGGTCGAAACCGACGACTGGAGAGACGCGGTCCGAATCGCCCGCAGCCAGGGTGCTTTTATCTTCTGGAATCATCCCGGATGGACGGGCCAGCAGCCGGATGGGGTGGCGAGATGGTATCCAGAGCACCAGGAACTCGTCGATGGTGACATGCTCCACGGCATCGAGGTCGTCAACGAACGGGAATACTATCCCGAGGCCCATCGATGGTGTATCCAAAAGAACCTGACCATGCTGAGCAATTCGGACGTCCACAACCCGGCGAATCTGGACTACGAAGTCCGACGGGGCGATCATCGCCCCGTGACGCTCGTCTTTTCCAAAGACAGACGGCTCAGCTCGATCAAAGAGGCCCTCTTCGCTCACCGCACGGCGGTCTATTCCGCCAATATGCTCATCGGTGACGAGAGCTTCCTCAGGCCGATCTTCACGCGTTCGATAACGATCGAAAACCCCT
>JAZGDH010000354.1:0-3470 GCA_036477555.1 Acidobacteriota bacterium | reverse complement strand
GTCGTCCTGACCCTGTTCGACGGCGAGACGGTGTTCGAGTCGGAGGACGGGCCCCGCTGAGCCCCCTCACCGGGATTTTCTACTTCGCGGCGATCATCCTGTCATTGCGCGCCTGGCGATAAGCCTGCCAGCCGGGAATGCCGTTCACGCCGCCCCCGCCGTGGGTGGCGCATGACCCGTGATAGAGGCCGCGGATCGGCGTGCGGAAGTCGGCGTAGCCGGGCGCCGGCCGCATGTGGAACAGCTGATCGACCGACAGCTCGCCGTGAAAGATATTCCCGCCGATCAGGCCGAGGTCCCGTTCCATGTCGTACGGCCCGATCACCTGCCGGTCGATCACCGCGCTCTTGAAGTTCGGCGCCAGCTGCGTGTACATGTCGATCGCCCGATCGGCGTACGCCTCCAGCTCCTCGCGGTGCGGCTCCTTGTTCCAGTCGTCCGGCACCCACTGGGAGAACATCGAGAAGACGTGGACCCCCTTCGGGGCGAGGGTCGAATCGAGCGACGTCGGGATGCAGCCGTCGACGAACGGCTGGTTGGCGCCCACCCGCTCGATGTGCGCATCCTGGTAGGCCCGCTCGGCATACTGTGACGAGAAGCAGAGCTCAACCGCTCCGGTGTGATGCTCCTGCAGGTTGGTGCCCGGGTTGGCCGTGAAGCTCGGCAGCTCCGACAGCGCCAGGTTGATCTTGACCACGCCCGATCGGGTCTTCCACCTCTCGATGTCGGTGACGAAATCGGCCGGCAGATCGTTCCGGCCGAGGAGCTTCAGGAACGCGATCTTCGGATGGATCGTCGTGACGACCACCGGAGCGTGCAGCTCGTCGCCGTTCTTGAGCGCGACACCGGTGACGCGGCCGTTACGGCTCAGGATCTTCTGCACGGCGGCCCCGGTCCGGACCTCGCAGCCGAAGTGCTCCGCCGAGCGCTGTATCGAATTGGCGACAGCGCCCATCCCCCCCTCCTGGAACCCCCAGGAGCCGAGATGGCCGTCGCCGACATCGCCGATCGAGTGATGCAGCATGACGTAGGCGGTCCCCGGCTCGTCCGGGCCGGCCCAGGTGCCGATCACCCCGTTCACCGTGAGCATCCCGCGCACGGCGTCCGACTCGAACCAGTCATTCAGCAGATCGGTGACGCTCATCGAGAAGAGGCGCGTGACATCGGCCACGCCGCGCACCCCGAGCCCGCGCATCTTCCACGCGGTCTTCGCCTGCGATGCCAGATCCCCGAGAGTCATCGATCCCATTTTCGGCGGCACCTGCACGAGGAGCGGCCCCAGAACGTCGGCCACCCCTTTCAACCAGGCCTCCCACTTCGGCATCATCTCGGCGTCCTTCTTCGAGAACTGTGCGATCGATTCGTAGCTGCGCTTGTGATCTTCGGCGAAGACCATCACCGAGCGGCCGTCGGGGTAAGCCTGATAGTACGGCCCGAACGGCGTGACCTTGTAGCCGAAATCCTTGAGCTTCAGCTCGCGGATGATGGTCGGCGGCATCAGCGACATGACGTAGGAATAGGTCGTGACCTTGATCTCGGGATGGTTGGGGAACGGGGCGCTGGTGTCGGCGGCGCCACCGCACTTGTCGCGCGCCTCCAGCACCACGGTCCGGGCGCCGCCGCGCGCGCAGTAGGCTCCGCTGACGAGGCCGTTGTGACCCCCTCCGATGATGATTGCGTCATAGCTGCTGGTCGCCATGGTCTCCTCTCATTCCCAGGGTCCGAACCGGATCCGAAACACGCGGCGCCTGCCGCGCGCCGCGGGCGCGCGTCTCCTGATTGCATTGACGGCACATTATCGCTCGGCCCGACCCTCTCGGGAGCCGTTTTCCCTCGACCATCCGACCCGTTCTCGCGGAACAGAACCCTTCGTTCCATCATGCGCAACACATGAACCGCCGCGCCCGTTCGCGACCTGAGCGGATACAATTAATGTTTCCGTCAAGCTCCATTCCTCTGGGACGAACCGATCCTTTTGGACGAACTGATTGGACGAACTGATGAGCCCGGTGAGCCCGGCCAATCGATGACCCGAAAACACGATCGCGAGCTGGGCATGGATCGCTCCATCACCCGGCGGGACTTCATCAACGGTGTGAGCGTCGCCGTCACCGGTTCGGTGCTCGGTGCGAGCTGGCTCTCCTGCGCCGACGTTCCGGATCCAGCGCCGGACATCGCGTCCGGCCACGGCCGTCCGGGGCCGGCGTTCGCGCCGGAGAAGGATCCGGGCTACTACCCTCCCTCCCTGACCGGGATGCGCGGCAGCCATCCCGGCTCGTTCGAGGCGGCCCACGGTCTGCGCGATGGACGGTCGTTCGAACCGTCCGGCGCCACCGACACCGGCGAAAGCTTCGATCTGGTCGTCGTGGGGGGCGGGATCAGCGGCCTGGCGGCGGCCTACTTCTTCCGCAGGGAGAAAGGGCCGGACGCGCGTATCCTCATTCTGGACAATCACGACGACTTCGGGGGCCACGCGAAGCGAAATGAGTTCCGGTCAGGCGGCCGGCTGCGCATCGGTTACGGGGGGTCGCAGTCGCTCGACGGCCCGTCATCCTTCAGCCCGGAGGCGAAGCAGCTGCTCTTGGAGATCGGGATCGACATCCAGCGCTTCTACACCGCGTTCGATCGCGAGCTTTACGGTTCGCTCGGGCTCGGTTGGGGGATTTTCTTCGATCGCGAGACGTTCGGCGAGGATCGCATGCTGCGGGCGCCCGGCCGCCGCCGGCCGGAGGATCTCGCAAAGCCGCCGCTCAAATGGTCCGAGTTCCTGGCTCGCGCCCCCCTGTCCGAGGAGGCGCGCCGGGACATTACCCGGCTCTATGAAGAGTCGATCGACTATCTGCCCGACCTGACGGTCGAGCAGAAGACGGAACGGCTGCGACGAACCAGCTATCTCGATTACCTGACCGAGATCGCCGGCGTCCACCCGGACGCCCTCCCCTTCTTCCAGACCAGCACCCACGGCTACTGGGCGATCGGGATTGACGGCGTATCGGCGCTGGAGTGCTCGAATGAGGATTACCCGGGGTTCCAGGGCCTGGGCCTCGACTCCTCGACCGGGAGCGAGGAGCCGTACATCTACCACTTCCCCGATGGCAACGCCTCGGTGGCCAGGTTGCTCGTCCGCGCCTTCAACCCGGAAGCGGTGCCGGGAAGCACCATGGCGGACGTGGTGACCGCCCGCGTCGATTACGCCCTGCTCGATACGCCGGAGCGACCGGTGAAAGTCCGCCTCAACAGCACCGCCGTTCGCGTCGAGCATGTCGGGGAGATCGGATCGGCGCGCGAGGTCGACATCGTCTACGTGCGGGGAGGCCGGCCGCACCGGGTGAAAGCGAAGGCCTGCGTGCTCGCCTGTTACAACTCGATCATCCCGCGCCTCTGCCCGGAGATGCCGGCGCCGCAGAGAGAGGCGATCCTCTACGCCGAGAAGATGCCACTGGTCTACACGAATGTCCTGATCCGCGACT
>JAZGDH010000353.1:0-2422 GCA_036477555.1 Acidobacteriota bacterium | reverse complement strand
CCCCTCGGAGTTATAGAGCAACATTTCGGGGATCTCCTGGATCGCGCTCACCGTGTCGAGGCGTGCGATCACGGGGACGCGCCCGGCCGGCACCTTCGCCTGCAGCACGGTGCCGTCGCCGGCGAAGTCGCCCACCGCATCGCGGCCGGCGACCGACTCCACTTCCTCTCGGAACCGGGCGATCTCGTCGGAGCGCGCACCGGGCCAGGAGGCGATCATGATCTCGAGCTCACGCTCGCGCGCCCTCTTCTCCTGGATGAACGGCGCCCGCCCCAGCCCCCGATCGATCTTGAAACCGTCGTGATACGGCATCATCGCTTCGACGTACGGCAGGTCGGCCAGCGCGTCGAGCTGTTTGCGTCCGACACCGCGCAGAATAAAACCGCGATCCTCCATGGTGCCGACGACGCGGCCGAATGCGGACAACTCCCGCTCGATCCCGGCCGGCCCATGCCGACGCAGGGCGACCGCCTCGATCTGAACGATGTTGGCCCCCGGCGCGAGGCCTCCGCGCCCGGGACGCTTCGTCACGGTGGGCCGTCGCAGGGATGCCGGCAGCATCTCCAGCCCCCTCGGGTTGCGCGGGTCGATCACCCCCAGGCTGGTCAGCAATTTTCCGCGACGATTGCCCGGCAGATCGACCGACTTGAACTGCGCCCCGAACGGAGACAGGCCATCGATCCTGGCGTGCCCGTATGGCAGCCGATTGCGCTGGAAGTAGAAGTAGGACGAACTCGGGTCGAACGGATCGAAGGAAGTCCTGAGCCTGCGCCCCCCCGCGGCTTCATCACCATCGCCCGCGGCGCCGCCTCTCCCTGCAAGGGAGGTGGCGATTCCGACGAGGAGAGTGGCCACGATGACCAGCGAGAGACACGCGAGAACGGCCGCCAGTCTGGGGCGGGGGAACCTGGACATCTACATATCCCTCCGGTGCAAATTGCAAAAGCCCGAGGCACGCCATCACAGCGGCGCGCCAGGTGCGGGTAATGGGCGCGATCACGAAACCGGCATTGCAGCCGGTTCCCCTGGTTTTTGATTCAAGTACGGCCAACCCCCTGTTCTGTCAACGCTTTTGTGGCCTCCGTCGTGCTCGTCAATGGTGCCGTTTCGTGACACTCATGCCTCCGTCCGTCTGTCCACAGGCGGCCTTTATTACGGACACTCCATGATCCGTCCCGCAACCACTTGAATCCGCTGCAATTGCACCCCTGTTGCGATTTCCGGTAACATGCCTGCGTCATGTTCAAGACGATCGAGTGGACCGACGATGGAGTCGTTATGCTTGACCAGCGCCGACTCCCCGGGGAGGAGATCTATCGGACCCTGAGGTCGGCAGAAGAGGTCGCCTCGGCGATCCGCGACATGGTGATTCGGGGAGCCCCCGCGATCGGCGTCGCCACGGCAATGGGGATCGCGCTCGGCTTTTGCCGTGACTCCTCGGGCGATCCTCCCGAGGAGCGCTTCGAGCAGCTGGGGCGCCTGTTCGCATCGACCCGTCCGACGGCAGTGAATCTGTTCTGGGCGATAGACAGGATGCGCCGGTGCTTCAAGCGCCAGCGCGAGGCCGATCCGAATCGGGTCGTCGAGGCCCTGCGGGATGAGGCGCTCGCGATCCAGAGGTCCGACGTCGAGAACAATCGAAAATTGGGAGCGTTCGGCGCCGAGCTGCTGCCCGACCGGGTGCGCGCGCTGACTCACTGTAACGCGGGCGCGCTGGCGACTGCCGGGTACGGGACGGCGCTAGGAGTGTTCCGAGCGGCGGTTGAAGCGGGTAAGAAGGTTGCGGTGTACGCGGACGAGACGCGTCCGTTCCTGCAGGGCTCCAGGCTGACCGCGTGGGAACTGCAGAAGGACGGCATACCGGTCACCGTGCTCGGAGACGGCATGGCGGGACACCTGTTTCAGAAGGGATCGATCGATCTGTGTGTCGTCGGCGCCGATCGGATCGCGTGCAACGGAGATGTGGCCAACAAGATCGGCACCTACCAGGTGGCGGTGCTGGCGAAGGAGCACGGCGTGCCGTTCTACGTCGCGGCGCCGACCTCGACCGTCGACCTGGAGACCGCGTCGGGCGACTCCATCCCGATCGAGGAGCGCGACCCGCACGAGATGAGCCATTTCGCGGGAAGGCGCATCGTGCCCGAGGGAGTGCCTGTGCTGCATCTTGCATTCGACGTCACGCCGCATCGCCTGATCGCGGCGATCATCACGGAGGCGGGAATCGCCCGGCCCCCATACGACCGTTCCCTGCCCGCCCTGTGCGGCGCCGCGGCCTCGACGGCGCGCGCCGGCCGCTGAGAAGACGGCCCACCGCGATGACTGAACCGAACATCCTCGGAATCGAGACTTCGTGCGACGAGACGGCAGCGTCGGTCGTCCGGGGCCGTGAGATCCGCAGCAACGTCGTCGCCTCACAGGTCGA
>JAZGDH010000352.1:0-2372 GCA_036477555.1 Acidobacteriota bacterium | reverse complement strand
AAGTCCGGCGGGGCACAGGCCTCGCCCGACGATGACGATCACTGCACCGACGCGGCGCGAACGCTCGGCAAGGGCTGGAAGGTTCGGCCATGCTTGAAGAACATCCAACCGGGCCAGTCGGTCACCCTGGCGGATATCGCCGGACCCGGCACGATCCAGCACATCTGGTGCACCGCGGACCCACGCCTCACTCGATCAATCACGTTGCGCGTCTATTACGACGATCAGGTGCGGCCTTCGATCCTCGCGCCGCTCGGCCATTTCTTCGCAAATGGGTTGGATGGTTTGGCGCAGGTCAGCTCGATCCCTGTTGCCGTAAATCCGCGCGGCGGTATGAACTGCTACTGGCCCATGCCGTTCCGCAGGCGCATGCACATCGAGATCACCAATGACCGGCCGAAGACTATTCCCGAGTTCTTCTTTCAGATCACGTATGCGATCGGGAATCTACCCGACGATGTCGGCTACCTTCATGCGTCATACCGCTGCGCCCAGACGGATCGGGCAGATCCCCAGCATGTGATTCTCGATGGCGTGAGCGGACGAGGACATTACGTCGGCACATACCTGGTCTGGACGCAGCATGATCCGGGATGGTGGGGCGAAGGCGAGGTAAAATTCTTCATCGACGGCGACCCCCCGGATGCGCCGACGATTTGTGGAACAGGAACGGAAGACTATTTCGGCGGGGCGTGGGGTTTCACGGGGGCTGATCCCGATGATCCGACCCCGGTCCCCTATAGCGGCCCCTTCCTCGGCCATCCGCAGGCGGCGAGGAAGCTCCGCAAAGATGACGGACGCGAGACGCTGCAGCACGCGCTGTATCGCTGGCACATTCCCGATCCGATTCGTTTCACCAAGGACCTGCGCGTGACGAGCCAGGCCCTCGGCTGGCAGAACGACGGCACGTACCTCCCCCTCGCCGACGACATCGCCTCGGTCGCGTACTGGTACCAAGCGGATTCCCGCACCATCAGCTAGGCGCTTCAGTCGATTGCCCAACTCCGGACGAGTTCCGGATCGAGCTTGGATGAGGCCGCTGCCGCAGCGCTCATCGCGAACTTCAGCAGGCGATCGAGCAACCACTGGCCGGGTGCGTCGCGGCTATCCAGACTGCTGACGATGAGCAGGCCCCGGCCCACGCGGGTCATGAACAGTTGGTCGAAGAGCTTGACGCGATGACGCTGATCGTGCGTGTAAGCCAGACGGATCAATGGATCGACCTTCTCGGTGAGGCCGAGCTGGTCGATGGGAATCACCCGCGCGTAGCGGCGCGTCAGATCGTAGCCGAGCAGATCGACGATCCACTCACTATCGCCCTCGGCCAACGGCCCATGCTCGATAATCAGGGGAACGGCGCCGAAGAGCCACTGGTACTGCGTGCCGAGACCGCCGCGGGCATTGGAGGCAAGCAACACGACCCGGCCACCGGATTCGAGGAAGTCGACGATACGGTTCGTCAGTCGATGCGTGAGGATCGTGCCGGTGTCGTCAGGCAGAGGAGCGCGCCAATGCCACGGCCGAAGGTCAGGCGCACAGGCCGAAGGATCGGGCAGGATGGATTCCCAACTGCGCACGGGTAGACCGAAGCCGCGGCTGTAGGCGCGCTCGTCCTCGTCCGGCGGAGACTCTTCGGCCGTATATGCCAAGCCCGTAAGCTGCACGACATGCGCCGGCGGCGAACTGTCGACGGCGGGAAATACCCACAGATCCCAGTGGTTGGAAATATCTTCGTCAATACTTGCCGTGACGCGGATGCGCGTCGGCCGATCGACCGTCGGCAATGGAAACTCGATCGGCGTTTTGACCATCGCGCCACGGGCGCAGGTGCTTGGGTCGGTGGTAATGACGACGGGTGGTCCGTCGTTCGGCTCGATGTGCACCTCGATCTCGCCCGATACGATGCGCTCAGAGAAGTTCGAGATCGCCAGTTCACAGTGAAGCATACCGTCTGCGGGCGGGGCGAAACCTCGACGATGCTGCGGCGTGAGAAACAGCAGGACGACCTCAGCCAGCCACTCGCGGCACTGGGGGGCTGAAAAACGCCACCGACCGAGATCATCCATCATCCCGCATTGACATTGCCCAACGTCGCGCAGATGGTTCATCACCAGACCGCCGTGGTTGGTGAATCGGCGAAATTGTTCCATCTGGAACTTGCCCCCCAGCAGATGGAAACGATCGCCCTGGCGCTTGAACCGATCCGCGAAGGCCAAGCCGTAGCGCCGTTCCCACTGTTGCTCGAGTCGGCGCTGGTAATCGAAACACTTGGGGAGCCACCAGGGTCGTTCCACGCCGATGTGTTTGGCGATCGCCTCTGTGTCCGGCCACGACGTGAAGAGCACCGTTTCGCCCATCACGAACGGCTTCGG
>JAZGDH010000351.1:0-3698 GCA_036477555.1 Acidobacteriota bacterium | reverse complement strand
GTCGGCACGCCCCCCATCGACACGAGAATGCAGTCCGCCTTCTTCCAGTAGTTGTGCTTGACCAGCCGCTGGAACATGCCGGCCGTCTCGATGACGAGGATGAACTTCGCCTGCGTCTCGAACTTGAGGTGCTCGACCGAGATCGGGATCGAGTACGCGCCCGATCCGAACTTGGTGCAGTCGATGCGCAGCGGCTTGCCGGTCTCGGAGTCGCGGTCGATGATGATCAGCTTGCCGGAGATCTCGCCCCCCTTCTCCTCGGGGATGAAGCCGAGCTGTTCGCGATTCACCTCGAAGAACGCCTCGACGTCGTCCATGACGGCGTCCGATTCGGGCTGCTCGTCGAAGCGCGCCTCCTCCCAGTTCTTGGAGACGTAATATGCCTCCCGTTTGGTGGCGATGTCGTCCTCCTCGATCAGCTGCTTGGAGAGCGCCATCATCCGCAGCGTCTGGGCGAACGTCTTGACGGTCGAGACGGTCAGCGCGCGCTCCTTCTTCTTGCCGCGCATCTGGAAGTGTCCGGTCTTCGGGTCGTACCTGACGTTACTCAGCGAGCGCATCGGAAACTTCATGATCGGCTTGCGCTTCTTGAGGATCGTGGTGCGGACATCCTCGGCCGTTTTTTCGATGCGGCGGACCGTCTGCGATGCCATCTTCGGATCTCCTGTAACGCGTGTGTCAGATCTTTCTCGTTCGCTCCAGCGTGTCGGTCAGAACGGTGACGATCTTCGCTTCGTCCTTGTCGGAGAGGTCGAGTATTTCTTTCAATGCGATGCCGATGTGCGGGATGTACGCCTGGATATACGACTTCTTCTTCTCGGCGTCCTCCAGGCGCCGGCGGTGACGTAGGAACCCGCCGAGGCGGCGACCGCATTCCTGCAGCCCGAGCCGCAGCTCGCGGATGATCTCGGGGTAGGAGGCGACCGCCTCCTTGCTCTCCGAGGTGAACGGCACCCAGACACTGGCGACGTGCACGAACAGGATCATCGCCCCGGTCGGCAGCGCCCCCTTCCCCTGCTGCATCGTGTAGTTGCGCCAGTCGGTGCCGATCGCCGCGCGCGTGATGGCGCAGGCCGACTGCTGGTACTGCAGTGGCACCCGGTTGGCGAAGCGCCACAGGTCGATCAGCTCGTCGCCCGGCAGGTCTCCTCCGTAGGCGAGGCCCACCTCGACGACGAACGGGTTACCCCGGTAGACGGCGGGCGGCCGCGTCGCCGACGCGTAAAACTCCGCCTGCACCGTCTTCTTCAATCCTTCGTGGATCAACTCCTCGCCGATCGGCACGACGCAGTTCGCCGGCGGGTTCATGATTTTAACTTTCGAAATGGCGTGGAAGAGAGCTTCCACCTGCTGCACGTCCATCTTGCGCGGCCGCGCATTCGGATTGACGCCGGCCACCTGGCAGATCTCCTCCGCCACTTTTTCGCTGACGCGCGAGAAGTCCGCCTGCAGGGCACCCTTGACGCTGCGGCCGCGGGTCTCGTGCAGCATGGCGATCAACGCTCCGAGCTCGATGCCGTAGGGATGCGGCTTGATCGACTGCGGCTCACGCGGCAATTCCTGGCTGACCCGCTCGCGATGGAACTCGTCCCCCTTGGGCGGCTTGTAGTGAATGTCGGCGTGCGGGTTGGCGAGCGCCGTCTGCACGATGTAATCGTCGACCGAGCGGCGTCCTTTCTTATAGGTCCCCGCCAGATCCATCACAACTTTGGTGCCGTGCTCGGGCTCCCATTCGACCTCGCGGTCGGTCAGCACTTTGGGTTCGTTCTTCGCGGTGTCGATCTGGATCTCGAAGTAGTGCGCCGGTTTCTTCCTGCCGCTGCGCGACGTGATGCGGACCGGCTGGCCGGTCGTCAGCTGCGAGTACATGCCGGCCGCCGAGATCCCGATCCCCTGCTGGCCGCGCGCCTGCTTCAGGGAGTGGAACTTCGATCCGTACAGAAGTTTGCCGAAGATCCTGGGGATCTGCGCGCGGACGATGCCGGGCCCGTTGTCGGTGATCGACAGGCGGAAGCGATCCTCACTCATTTCCTCGATGGCGATCTCCAGGGTCGGCAGGATCCCGGCCTCCTCGCAGGCATCGAGGGAATTGTCAACCGCTTCCTTGGTGGCAGTGAGGAGGGCCTTCGAGGGGTTGTCGAAGCCGAGCAGGTGCCGGTTCTTCTGGAAGAACTCGGCCACCGAGATCTCCCGCTGCCGCCTGCCGAGCGATTCGGCCGTGGCGCGGGTGCGGGGCGGCGTGCGCCGGCCGCCCGCGGGCGGCTGCGCTCCGGCGGCCGGCGGCAGAGGCGCGTCCGTCCCTTCCGCGGCCTTCGTTCTTGCAGCCTTCGTCGATCCGGCGGCAGCCTTGCGGTCCCCTGCCCCCTGCCTGGCCAGAAACAGCTTCATCTGCACGACGTTGCCGGCCGATTCCTTGAGCGCCGTCCTGCCGCCTCGCTTCCCGCTGACCTTAGAGGTACCGGCTTTTTCTTGAGTGCTGATCTTCGCGTTCGTGCCGGCCTTCGCGCCCCCTTTTCCGCGCGCTTTCGCTCGTCCGCGTGCGGCTGCCGTCTTCGCGACTCGGCCTTTTTTTGCCAACTGGTTCCTCCACGTCGTTCTGCGCAGCATCCTGGCGGACGGTTGCAACAACCGGCCGAGCGATGCGCGCCCGGCGCCGCTGCACCGCGCAGATACTAACATCCTGATGTGGCGAGTGCGAACGGCGATCGGGGCCTGCGCATAATCTGCGGTGGCGACCAGGGCCACGCGACAGTTTCAGTGGTCCAGCGTCAGTGGCCAGTTCTGCACGAGGGAGAGCGGAGTCATCGTATCGTCGATCGTCATTCGATTGATCATGAAACTCTGCCCATCGGCCGCGACGTCGTATTCCGGTATAACGTTCGCTTGAAGCCGCACACGAAACAGCATCTCGGA
Source organism: Acidobacteriota bacterium (assembly GCA_036477555.1). Classification (GTDB taxonomy): domain Bacteria; phylum Acidobacteriota; class Polarisedimenticolia; order Gp22-AA2; family Gp22-AA2; genus JAPUIN01. The sequence continues at coordinate 785 of JAZGDH010000351.1, read as the reverse complement.
GTTACCGGCCTCGAACGCCGGTGTCGTCCTGACCGGCACGGCGGCCATCTGACCGTCCCCGGTTATATAGAAAATCTCGCTTCCATCATCACTCCACGTCGGCCAGATACCTCCGCCGGCCGAAATCTGCCATTTGCGCTCGGTCCCGTCGAGAGAGCGGACGTAGATCTGAATCCGCTCCGCTTCGTCGGACTCATAGACGAAGTATTTACCGTCCGGCGAGAAGTGCGCCGAGCTCTCAGAGAACGACGACTCGAGTAGCGGCGCCGACTCGCCGGTTTCAACAGAGTAGCTCCAGATATCCATACCCGAGTCCTTCCCCTGCAGATCGTAGAGGATCGTGCCCCCGTCGGTCGACCAGTCGCTGGGGGACTTCAACCATTCGGAGGACACGATTGTGCGCACCTCTCCGGATCCCGAGAGCGACTTCATGAACAGGTCGCCCATGCCATTCCGGAACGAGCCGAACACGATCTGGGTATCGTCCGGAGACCAGATGCTCGCGTAGTCCATGCTGGCGCCGAACGTGAACCGCGTGACGACGTTGCGGGTGAGATCGTGAGACCAGAGATTGCCCGGATCCCCTGTCGTCACCATCAACCACCGGCCATCATGAGAAAGCCGCGGGCAATAAAACTCGCCGGGTTCGACCAGTTCATCGATCGGACGACCTTCGCGGTCGACCCGAACGATCTGCGAGAGTCCCGCGCCCCCGATCGCCGACTGGTAGACGAGGACCCCGTTCTCCGACGCGGAGAACGTCCCCCGGAAGAAGCCGGAGTCGT
>JAZGDH010000350.1:0-4681 GCA_036477555.1 Acidobacteriota bacterium | reverse complement strand
CGGCGTCATGGTGAGCCGCCTCTCGATCCCGCTCAACAGATCGCGGGCGTAAATCTCGGTGTTGCCGTCGCGATTGTCCTCCCAGACGACGAGATTGCCTCCGATCGCCGGGTTGCGCTGATCGGCGAGCGAATCGCCGGCGATGATGCGGGCCTGCGCCGCCGCGTCCGGGCTGACGATCTGCGCCGCCAGGACGTCACGCAGCCCGGTCTCCGGATTGGGCTGCGTGTAGACGACGGTTCGCCTGAAAATGTCGGCGTCTTCCTCTCCCCCTTCCAGCGTGTCGGTCAGCCTGTGGTCCTTCACCTCTTGGGCCTCTAAGTGGCAGTCTGAGTTGGATCCCTCCGACAGGTCGATGTAGAACAGGTGGGGCGGCCCCAGCCGCGTGTCGGTGAAGACGATGAAGTCGCCCGAGATGGCGGGATCGGACTGCTTCCTCGAGCTGGTCGTAAGGAGCCTTGCGTTGGGATTGGGACAATTGGGATATTCGATGACGACATCGCGCGCCCACGGTCCGGTCCCCTCCAGGCCGCCGAAGATCACGAAGAGCGCCCCGATGGTGATGACGCCGATCGCGGCCCGGCCGCCCCGGCGCATCGCCTTGGCGAATCGCCCCTGCGCCACTCCGCTATTCATACCCCGCACTTTCCGACCCTGTCTCACTCTGTGCCCCCTGATCCGGAACGGCGATCCGGGCGACCGCGCTCCGCAATTCTCCGAATCCCCAGCCGCATGTCTGTAAGATCTTTGCAAAGTACGGTGGAGACGCCCTCCCGTCAACGGGATTCTCCCGGTTCCGATCCGGGCATGTCGATCCCGACGCCGCGTGGGATCCGGGGTGTCGGGCTGTTGTACAGTGAGGGTGTTCTCGCCCCCCACATTCCCGGTCCGGGGGCGTCCGGCCGGCCTGCGCGGCCGAGGAGCAGGCATGGATGTGGTTTTCATCGGGACGGGTGATGCATTCGGAGCCGGCGGCCGGCGGCAGGCGGCGATCCTGCTGCGGGTCCCGGAGGGATCGCTGCTGCTCGACTGTGGAACGACGACGCTGACGGGGCTGGCGGCGCTGGGGATCCCCCGCGAGTCGATCGGCACGATCGCGATCTCGCATTTCCACGCCGACCATTTCGGCGGAGTCCCATCCTTTCTCCTGGCCGCCGTCCACGAGGACCGCAGACGGAGCCCGCTCACCATCCTCGGCCCGGCCGGCGTCGAAGACCGGGTCATGACCGCCTCGGCCGCGCTCGGCCATCCGTTCGACACCGACGCGTGGCCGTTCCTCCTTTCCTTTCAGGAAACTCAGCCGGGAGCCGACGTCCCGGCCGGGCCGTTCCGTCTGCGGTCGTTCGCGACGCACCACGTGCCCGACTCGAACCCGCACGGCTGGCGCGTCACTGATGGCTCACGGACCGTGGTCTACACCGGCGATACGGGATGGTTCGACGGACTCCCCGAACAGGCACGTGGAGCCGATCTGTTCATCTGCGAGTGCACGCTCGAGGCGCGGGGATTCGAGTACCACCTCAGCCTCGAGGAGCTGTCGGCACGGCGGGATCGTTTCGAGTGCGGCCGGATCATTCTGACCCACCTCGGCCCCGGGATGGCGGCGCAACGCGGCCGGTGCGGGTTCGAGACGGCCGACGACGGCCTGACGCTCCGGATCTAGGTGCCTGTCCCGGTTTCGCGCCGGACCGCCACGATGCCGGAGACCATGCCGCCATCGTAGTCACCTTCCCTCTCGCGCAGCACCCCGAGCGGCGCCACCAGCCGCCGGAGTTCCCCTTTCTCGAGGAGAAACTCGGGGCGTGTCGGCCGACCGCGGCTCGCCTGTTCAACGGTGAAGGTCTCGTAGATCAGCACGCCGTCCCGGGCGAGCGCCCGAACGATCGCCCCGAACAGGGGACGGTGGAGATACCGGAAACCGACGATCAGATCGAAGATCTCCATCCCGAGGTCGACACTCTCCCCCTCCAGGTCGATCATCTCGGTGACGATGCTCAGGCCGAGCCTCTTCGCCATACCGTCCAGCGCAGCGACGCGACCCCCGTCGCGATCGACGGCCCGCACCTCGAGCCCGGCCGAGGCGAGAAGGAGCGCGTGGCGGCCGGCCCCGCAGGCAAGATCGAGAACCCGTCCGCCGCGCGGCAGGAGATCGGCGTTCGCCACCAGCCACGATGAAGGGCCGGAGCCGTACGGATCGCCTGGCGCGTGATCCCTCGCTCCGGACCAGCAGGACATGCCGCCGCGCATGTTCATCACTCCGGGGAACCCGGCCCGGACGAGGAAGCGGGCCGCCACGGCGCTCCGGATCCCGTGCTCGCAACAGACCAGAAGGGGCGGGCCGTCCGGATCGATCGTCGCCGCGGCGACCGGGATCCAGTCGACCGGAAGCAGGATCGCGCCCGGCACATGCCCGAGCCCGGCGTATTCGTCCGGCGTGCGGACGTCCAGAACGCGCACCGACCCCTCGCGCACCATGCGCTCGGCTTCCCGCGGCTCGATCTCGCGAAACGGAATGTCCGACACACCGCCTCCCACGCGACATAACCGGATCCCGCTCTCTCAGGATTCGGCCGCCCGTTCAGAGTATAATGCGCGACCGTTTGGAACGAGGGGGCAACCGATGGAGCCGAGGGAAGAACTGTTCGCCGTCATTCAGCAGGGGGACGCCGCGAGGGTCACGGAATTGATCGATGCCGAGAGCGATCTGGTGAATGCCCGCGATCCCGACGGGAACTCGGCGCTCCTGATCGCAACCTACACCGGGCGACGGGAGATCTTCGAGCTGCTTTTGCAGCGCGGCGCCGGGGTGAACCTGTTCGAGGCCTCGGCCCTCGGGCTGCGGGAGAATGTGGCCGCTCACGTCGAGCGGGATTCCGCCCTGATCAATACCTACAGCCACGATGGATGGACGCCGCTGCACCTGGCGGCGTTCTTCGGTCAACGGGAGACCGTCGAGATGCTTCTCGATCGCGGCGCTGACGTGAATGCCCGCTCTCACAACCAGAAATTCGGCAAGGAGAACACGCCGCTCCACGCTGCCGCGGCGAATCATCACACAAAGACGGCGGAGCTTCTGATGAATCGAGGCGCCGAGATCGACGCACGCGACGGCAGCGGGTTCACGCCGCTGGCGCTGGCGGCCGGGACGAAAAACGACATCCTGATGATCCTGCTGCTCGAGCGCGGCGCGCAGTCGAGCTGACGATCGGAGCCATGATGCAGGAAGGCACCCCCTCCGGCGGTATCCCCCGGAGGCATGACACCGAGGTGCTGCGGCGCGAGCTCGAGCGCCGGCTGGTGATCCTCGAGGAAACGGACGAAGAGGAGTTCGGCCGTTTCACCGCCTTCGATTGGATGATCTGCGTCCTGTTTTTCGTCATCCTCCCGATCCTCGCGGCCTGGTGGTACGCCTGATGCCGGATCGAACGCGGGGGACGGCGTGAGCCGATCGGGCGGCTCATCATTCACGAGCGACGAGCAGCTGATCCGCCAGGAGAGCCTGTTCGGCCGGCTCCCCCTGCTTCAGGGTGAGCGCGAGTACCATTTCAAGGGCGCACACGCCACCTGCTTCGCCTACGCGGTCGCCACCTGGTGCTTCATGATCGGCGGCTACGCCGCCCAGCTGGTCGGCGCCGTCGATGGGATCATCGCCCTGGTCGCCGGCAGCGTCGTCGGCACCTTCATCACCGCGATGTCCCTGGGACTCGGCTGCCAGCGCTACGGCCTGGAGCAGATCGACTTCTGCAAGCCCTCGTTCGGCCAGTACGGCTCCCGGATCATCCTGGTCTTCTACATGATCAACATGATCGGCTGGACGGGACTGATCCTCGTCATGTTCGGCAAGGGGATCCGCAACATGCTTCGCGGATTCGGGTACGACCCCGGGGTGTGGGTCGTCGGCGCCGGAGTTGCTCTCGGGATCTGGCTCACCTACCTGATCGTCACGCGGGGGGTCCACCTCCTCAACCTGTCGAACGCGTTCATCGGACCGGGCCTCGGCGTGATCACGGCCGTCATGGTCTATTTCCTGTTCACCAAGCATGGCTGGGCCGCGATCGCGGCGGCGCAGCCGCTCGAGCCGCTGGAGGATCCGTGGCTCAACTACATGATCGTCTTCGAGTGGGGGCTGGCGTCCGGCATCTCCTGGTGGGGCGGCATCGGCTTTCTGGCCCGCAACACCAACACGAGGCGGAACGCCATCTACCCGGAGCTGATCCAGCTTGGCTTCTTCATGTCGCTGGTCTGCTGCGTCTCGCTCATCTCCGGACTGGTCGTCCAGACCATCGATCCGACCGAGTGGATGATCCCGATCGGCGGGGTCGCGATGGGGCTGCTGGCGCTCCTCTTCGTCGGCCTGGCGAACATCAGTTCCTCGGCCGTCTCGATCTACGCCACCGGGCTGGCGATGCGCCATCTCCGAATATTGCGAACGCGCCCCTGGTGGCAGCTGGTTCTCTGGGCGCTGATCCCCTGCATGCCTTTCATATTCTGGCCGGAGCAGCTCTACAACATGGGGGACGCCTACCTCGCCTATAACGGCACGCTGTACGCGCCGATCTCCGGGATTCTGTTCGCGGATTTTTTCCTGGTCCGCCGTGGGCGGCTCAACCTCTGGGCGATCTTCGAGGACCACCCCTCGGGGGAATACTACTATTCCAGGGGATTCAACTGGGCAGCCTTC
>JAZGDH010000035.1:0-4819 GCA_036477555.1 Acidobacteriota bacterium | reverse complement strand
CGGGCCTCTCGATCCTTTCGATCGACGAGGACATCCCCCTTCACGAGAGTCTTCAGATCACTTGCCAGCTGGCTCGGCATCTTCGCTCTTTCCCGTTGGAAACGCGACATGATAAGGGATCCCCCGGGCCCGTTCAAGCGCGCGGCCGGCAATCGGTTGGTCCGACCGGTGGTAAACTTGAGCTTCGACGTCAGGAGGAAGAGTGTTGAGAACAGCCAGGAGCGGTCGTCTCCGCGCCTTCGTCGTCGCGACGGTGCTGGTGGCCCCCTTGACCACGTTCGCGGCTGAGGGGGACATGGCGGCGCCCGTGCCCCCCACGGAAGAGGAGCTGACCGTCATCGAGGAGGTGGGGTGGAGGATCGCCCGCCATCAGGAGGCCCGGGAGAAGGCGCGTGACCGCGTCGCCGGGATGAAGAACTTCCGCTCCATGCTCGGGGGAGAGACCGTTCTCGAGGGGAATCAAAGCTGGCGCGTGCTCTTCCTCAAGGATCCGCCTCCGCAGGACAGGCGCAAGCGACCGCTGATCATGCTGGAGGTCGAGTATCATCCGGCCTCCGGTGAAACCGGTTACCCGAACGTGATGGTCCCGCCGCGCGAGGCCGAGGCGCGGCTCGTGTCGTTTTATCGAGCCGGCCAGATCGCGCTGGTCAAAGTTATCGAGAATATGCCGTCTCCCGGGCCGCTCGAACTGGCGGTATTCAGGGTGAAGAGAGGGCAATTCATGGGTTACATCACCTCGAAGACGGCGCCCGACGGCCATATCCGCTTCGGCGGAGATCATGTGGTCCGGGTGGCGACGACGGGACGGCGCATCGAGTCGATCGAGCCGCTGCACGCGGGGCCACCCGTCGACGTCTCGCTCACGGCCCGCGACGACGGGGATCCGACCCTGCATACCCATGTGCTGCTGGATCGTCCGACGGCCACCGACGTGGCGCTCGTGATGCGGCATCCTTCGCTTGCCCCCCATCTCGTCTTCACGCCGCACTTCATGTATCGCATCGATGCACAAGGTCAGATCATGTACCTCGGCGAGAGCCTGCTGCCACCGGGGGGAGATGGCGGCGCGGAAACGGAGGGGCCGTGAACGATACCGCGGGCCGAAGCCGTTACGTCGTGCTGTATGACGGCGATTGCGCCTTCTGCACCGGCTGGCGCGATCGGATGGCGAGGCGTGATCCCCACGGCCTGATCGAGTGGCTGTCGGTGCACGATCCCGTGGTGGCGGCGCGCTATCCGGATCTCGATCGCGAGGATGCCCTGAAGAAGATGTACGTCTTCGCGCCGGATGGATCCCTGACGAAGGGAGCCGATGGCTGGGTGGTGCTGTTCTCCGTGCTCGAGCGCATGGGATGGCTCGCGATCCTCGCGCGCGTCCCGGGCGTCAAGCCCGTCATGCGGCAGGTCTACCATTACATCGCCGGGCGGCGTTACCGTCTCTCCTGTTCCACCGCCGCCTGCCGCCAGCCGCGCGGCGGGAGCGGGGACTCCGGCAGCCGAATCCCTCTCGTGATGCTCGTCGTCCTGCTCACCACGTCGATGCCTCCGGCGTTGCTGGGGTGCGCAGGAGCGAACGACGACCCGGTGGGCGAGCGGTTGGCAATGATCGCCGACCCGATCGCCGCGGGCGTCCTCGCAGCGGCGTTCCAGAATTATGGTGGCTACGAGACGTGGGGACGGCACCGGACCGTCGAATACCGCTACTCGCTAAAGCTTTACGCCGGCCAGCAGGAGCCGGTCGCCGTGAGCAGGCAGATCCACCGATTCTCCCTGCGCGAGGAGAAGGCTTACATCGAGGAGCTGGACGTTCCGGAGCCGCGCATCATGCGCCTCGACGGGGAGGCCCTCGAGGTCGACCGGGGAGGCGTGCCGGTGACCGACCCCGAGGAGCTGGAGTTTCCCCGTGCGTTGTCGCGCCTCGTCCGATGGTCATTCATGAACCCCTGGAACCTGCTGGAGACCGGGACCGTTCTGGAGGCGCGCGCCGTGAGAACGCCCGCGGCCGAGGGCGCCATACCATCCGATCCCTGCGATGTCGTCCGCTTCCGCAGGACCGAGGACGGTACGGACGGGGGCACCGAATCGGACGACTGGCACGACTTCTACATCAGCAGGCTCAGCCGACTCGTCGACCGCGTCCACTCCTACCGCGCCGACGATCACAGCTACCGCATTTCGATCTGGTCCGATTACTGGACGATCGGCGGTGTGCGGGTGTCGACCGAGCGCAGGGTCTATTCCTCGGATGAGTTCGGTTCGCTTGGACAGCTGGAGGCGATCGCACGCTACAGAGATATCCTGTTCGACGTTCCGTTTGACGCGGACTCGCCCGATTCCAAAGGACCACTTGCCGCGGGGACCGGAGCGGAGTAATGTCTCCGGTACACGAGGAAGGAGGTGGTCCAGCAAATGATAGATGACAGTAGAAGCCCTACCATGCTGACCCGTGAGGTGCCTGTAACTTAGGCGGCCACCGTTGGTCATCGGGCCGTCGCTGGTTTCCGCCTGAGGAATTCCGGCAGGCCACCGAACCCGGAAGTCCAGGGATTGGTCATCCCGGGGCGGCGCGTTGCGCCGCAGACGCTTCCGGGTTTCTTTCGTCTCACCACTTCCGCCTATGACAAGCCCGGTCCTGTCGATCCTGTTCCTCGGAACGCTCGCGTGGGTCGTTTTCGGCATCATCCTGCGCCGGCGGCATCGTCTGGAAACACTGGCCGACGAAACGCACACGGTGCCGACGGATGACGGCTGGGCTCTCGCCCTCCACCGTTACCGGCCCGCCCCAGGCGGTCCGCCGCCTGTGCTCGAGCCGGTGATCGTCTGCCACGGCCTCCTGAGCAACCGATTCAATGTCGACCTGGACGAACGACACTCGGTGGCGCGGCATCTACGCGCGAGCGGCTTCGACGTCTGGGTGATGGAGCTTCGCGGGCACGGCCGCAGCGTGCGGGCCACGACCGGACGGCTCTGGCCGTTCGACTGGACAATCGACGACTACATCCGGCGCGATCTGCCCGCGGTGATCGAGTACGTCCGCCGCGAGACCGGCGCAGAATCGGTCCACTGGGTGGGGCACAGTCTGGGCGGGATGATCCTGTATGCCGCCTGCGCGCTGGGATTGACCGACCGGATCCGCTCCGCCGTCATGATCGACGTGCCGGCCGACCTGAGCCTGATCCGCAGCCGCAAGCTGGCCGGCGCCTTCTATGGGAAGATCGTGCCGATCATTCCACCCATGCTGTTCATCCCGTTCGTGCTCGTGCTGGGGTGGATCTCCCCGCGGCTCCTGCTTCCCAAGTACGGGATTCGCTCGCGCAGAACGATGCTGCGCATCCTGGCCAACGGCATCGTCGATGTGGGATGCAGCCGCGTCGCCCTGCACCTGGCGCGTATTCTGCGGCAGGGGCGTTTCGTCTCGTGGGATGGAACGGTCGACTACGAGGCGGGGCTGGATCGGATCCATTTCCCGATCATGCAACTGGCGGCGGCGCGCCGCCGGTCGCCCGAGCGGACGGTCCGCACGCTGATCGAGCGCGCTCCCGTCACCGACAGGATCTACCTGCGGCTGGGTCGCTCCGAGGGGCTCAGCGAGGACTACAATCACTTCACCATTCTGCTGGGAGAGCGGGCGCACGATGAGGTCTTCCCGATCATCGGCGATTTCCTCAGGCGGCGCTCGACCGGCGCGCGATGGGACGCCCGCGCCCACTGGCCGACCTGATGGGTGCCCCGTGATGGCGCTCCCTTCCGGCGACCCCCACGACTCTGCTACAATTCGCTTCATTGCCGCACCAAAGGGCCGCGACGGCGCGAGGCTCCATCCCCCCCGGGAGCCCTGGCGTGCCGACCTGCGTGGTCACCTGCTGGCGGGCGGCGGGGAGGCGACGAATATGGCGAATTACGAAGCGATCATTGCCCGCTATCGGGAGCGGACCAGTAAGTCCCTGGAACTGTTCACGGAGTCGAAGACTCTGTTGCCAAGGGGAGTATCCTCGAACTTCCGGGTGATCGATCCTCATCCGATCTTCATCGAGTCGGTCGTCGGCACGACAATGACCGACGCCGACGGCAATGAGTACATCGACTTCGGTATGGCCTTCGGCTCCATGATGGTGGGGCACGCCCATCCTCGGGTGATTGAAGCGGTGACGGCGCAGGTGAAGAAGGGCACGCTGCACGCGATGCCGCACCGGCTGGAGGCCTCCGTGTCGCGTGAGCTGCGCGACCGCTTCGGCATGGAGCAGTGGCGATTCGCCAACTCCGGGGCGGAGGCGACGATGCACGCCATCCGTGTTGCGCGCGGGCATACGGGACGCTCGAAGGTGATCAAGTTCGAGGGGGCATATCACGGCGCGCACGATACCGTTCTGGTCTCCGTGAAGCCGACCGTGGCCCGCGCGGGGGACCGCAAACGGCCGAAGCCGATCCCCCAGGGTGACGGCATCCCGACGGAGGCCTACGCCAACACGCTGATCGCCGTCTTCAACGATCTCGACTCGGTGCGCTCGGTGCTCGAAGCAAACCGTAACGAGGTCGCCTGCCTGATCCTCGAGCCGATCATGCTGAACATCGGAGTGACGGAGCCGGATCCCGAATTCATTCCCGGATTGCGCGCTCTGTGCGACGAGCACAATGTCGTGCTGATCTTCGATGAGGTGAAGACCGGTCTGAAAATCGCTCGAGGCGGCGCCACGGAGTATTTCAAGATCCGGCCTGACATGGTCTGCATGGCCAAGGCGGTGGGCGGCGGGCTCCCGCTGGCGGCGTTCGGCTCCTCGGCGACCATCATGGAGGAGCTCAACTCGCTCCGCGTTTTCCA
>JAZGDH010000349.1:0-7057 GCA_036477555.1 Acidobacteriota bacterium | reverse complement strand
CCGCCCGCCTCGGGCTCAATGTCACCCATGTCGCGCACCCGCAGCAGATCCGGCTCGACGATCCGGCCGTCCTCCGAGATCGCAGGCGAAGTGGCCGAGATCTCGCGCAGCCGCGATGGCGCCGCGGCGCACCCTTCGCGCCAGCAGACGGCGCCTTCGAACGGAAGGCCCAGGATCACGACGTCGTGGGGAGGAGGAAGGTCAGGATCGGCCAGCCCGCCCCAAGGGTGGCGTTCGATCATGGCCGGCATTCTAGCAGGTCGGGCTGCGTTACAATCAGGTTCGAGCAGATTCATCGGAAGGACCGGGGCGTCGTCGCGAGGTATCGGGGAACGATGACTCACTGTCGTAGTGCATTGAAGGGATTCGCCGCGCTCCTGCTGGCCGCTCTGATGCTTCAGGGCTGCGCCGGCTCGGGGGATCGGGTCGAGCAGGTGCGGGCGGGCGAACCGGCACCCTCGAGGGATGATGAGGAGACCGGGTCCGCGCGGAGGATCTCCCCTGCGGAGACGTCGGTCGTTTTCTCGAACCTCGACGGCATCCACGCCGAGGTCGCGCGGCACCGCGGCCGTCCCGTGCTGGTGAATTTCTGGGCCACCTGGTGCGTGCCGTGCGTGCAGGAGCTGCCCGATCTCGCGCGGCTGTCGGAGGAGTACAGCGAGGCCGGGCCCGCCTTCGTGGGGATCTCGTTCGATGCCTGGGTGACGGGCGGAGGGAACGAAACGGAGGAGAAGGTGCGCGACTCCCTCGCGACGGCCGGAGTCACCTACGCCAACCTTATTTATGAAGGGGATCAGGACCCGATCCTGTCGGCCTTCGACCTGCCCGGCTCGATTCCCTACTCCATCCTCTATGACAGGGACGGCCGCTCCGCCGTCATCTGGAACAGCGCGGTCGATATCGACCGATTCAGGCAGGCCGTCGCGGAACTTCCCTGAGCGGCAGCGCGCTCCTCACTGCGCCGTCGGCCGGGCCTGCGTCTCGGCCCGCAGTCCGACACGCGACGGCATGAGCCGGGGCGATCGGTAATAGTCGCGGGCAGCCGGAACGCCGACGATCTCCATCTCGGGATAGCGCAGCGCCGTCAGGCGTCCACCGTAGACGCACCCCGTATCAATGTTCACCGAGTGGTGCTGAAAATCCGGTTTCACCACCGGGGTGTGCCCGTACACCAGCGTCGCCGCGCCGCGGTAGCCGGCGGCCCAGTCCACGCGGACCGGCAGGCCGTAACGATCGACATCCCCCGTCGTCTGCCCGTGCAGGGCGAAGCGCCGCACCTCGGGCGACTCGCGGCCGATGTACGCGTCGCGCAGGCCGGCGTGGGCGACGGCAAGCCGTCCGCCGTCCAGGACGAGGTGCGGCGGAAGAGCACCGATGAACGCCGCCAGGCTCTTCACGAAGCGCTTGCGCGCGCCGGCCGGCAACGCATCGATCTGCCCCAGGGAGATGCGCAGACCGGGGCTCGGCGAGCGCGGGCGCCCATTGAGAGACTGCACCAGGGCGACATCGTGATTCCCCGGGACGCCGAATGCGCTCCCCTCCTTCACCATCCGCTCGGCAATCCGCACCGCGTCCACGATGCGCGGGCCGCGGTCGACCAGATCCCCGAGAAAGATCGCCCGGCGCCCGTCACCATGCCGGAAGGCGTTTCGGGCAGAGCGCCGCCGGTAACCGAGACGGCGCAGCAGCGTGATCAGTTCGCCGGCGCATCCATGCACGTCCCCGATGATGTCGAACGGTCCCGCCTCCTGGCGACGGTCGCAGGAAAGCGGGCGAGTCTCCAGCGTCACCTGATCCGCCGCGCGGGCGGAGCGGATCCGGTGCACTTCCGAAAACCCCTCACGACGCAGGGCCGCGCGCCCGGAATCGAGCGCCCGCGCCTGCCACTCGATAATGCGTCGCCCGACGCTGCGATCGGTGCGCTGCCGATCGCGATCGAGGCAGATCGACAGCGGAAGATCCAGGAGGATCGCGACGGCGGGAAGGTGGTGGCGCGCGGCGATGGCCAGCAGATCGCGTCGGTGGCGCGACTGCACGCTGGTTGCGTCAAAGACGGTGAGGCGCCCGAGCCGCAGCCGCTCGTCGGCGATCAGGTGCGCAAGCCGGAAGGCGGCGTCGCTCACGCTCTGATCGGCGGCGTCATCGCTCAACAGCGCCCGGCACTCGTCGGTGCCGACGATCTGTGTCGCGCTGAAGTGACGTCGGCCGAGGGTGGTCTTGCCGGATCCTGAGACGCCCACCATGACGACGAGGGACGGGGAGGGGATCAGGAGTCGGGCGCCGGGCATGTCGGCCTCCCGGTTCCGGCGCGGTGATCGCGTCCGGCGGATGCTGTTCACAACAGAGCGCCCCGGGGGAGGGGCGGATCAGTAGGCCAGGAGATCCCGAATCGCCACAGCGACGTCGTCGATGCCGGGAAGAACCGCCGCCTCGAGATTGGGGGCGAACGGCACGAAACAGTCGAGGGCGCCGACGCGACGGATCGGTGCGTCGAGATGATCGAAAGCGGCGTCGGCGATGCGCGCGACGACGTCACCCCCCATGCCTCCGAAGACCGGCGCCTCATGCACCACCAGCGCACGGCCGGTCCGCTTCACCGACTTCAGGATAGTCTCGTAGTCCATCGGCACGATCGTCCTCAGATCGATCAGATCGACGGAGGGCTCACCTCCTTCGTTCGCCAGCTGGCCCAGCGCCTGCTGCGCCAGGTGCACGCCCCGGCCCCAGGCGACGACGGTCAGGTCGTCGCCCGAGCGAACGATGCGCGCCACGCCGAACGGGATCACATAGTCGGGCCCCGGCTCGGGCGACTTCGTGTAGACCTGCCGGTACAGACCCTTATGCTCGAAGAAAAGCACCGGGTCGTTCATGCGGCAGGCGGTCTTGATCAGACCCTTGGCGTCGGCGGCGGAGCTCGGGTAGGCGATGTACCAGCCCGGTGTGTGGGCGTAAAGCGACTCGGGTGACTGCGAGTGGAACGGTCCGCCGCGGATGTAACCGCCGACGGCGGCCCGCACGACCATCGGGCAGGACCAGGCGCCGGCGCTGCGCCACCGCAATGTCGGGATCTCGTTGCGCATCTGCATGTAGGCGGGGAACGAGTAATCGGAGAACTGGATCTCCACGACCGGCTTATACCCCGCCATCGCCATTCCCTGTGCGAGGGCGATGATCGTCGCTTCGGCCAGCGGGGCGTTCTCGACCCGCCCGGGGAACGCGTCGGTCAGTCCGCGGGTGACGCCGAACACGCCCCCCTTCGGATCCTCGATGTCCTCGCCCCACATCACGATCTTCTCGTTGCGCTCCATTTCCTCGCGCAGCCCGTGATTGATCGCCTCGACCATCGTCACCGGCTTCTCCGAGATCGGCGTGGAGTCGGTCTCGGCGGTGATGACCGGGTCGGACGAGAAAATGTCGCCAGTCGCCGTCGCAGGGTCGGGATACGGCAGCTCGTCGACGGCGTGCGCCACCTTCTCGACCTCGGCCTTCGCCTTCGCCCGCCACTGCTCGACCTCCTTCTCGGTGAGCAGGCCCATTTCCAGCACGCGCATCTCCGTGTGTCGCAGCGGGTCCTTGCGCCGCGCCTCTTCCATGTCCTGGGCGTCGCGGTACTTCGACTGGTCGTCGGAGGAGGAATGCGAATCGAGTCGCACCACCATCGCCTCGACGAACAGCGGACCGGCCCCTTTGCGCATCTTCTGAATCAGAGGCTTCAACGTGTTATGCATCTCGGTGAAACGGGTGCCGTCCACGCGCACCGACGTCATCCCGAAGCCGCCCGCCACCTCCGTCAGATTCGATGAGGTCTGCTGCGCCTGCGGCACACTGATGGCGTACCCATTGTTCTGGATCAGGAACAACACCGGGAGCCTGTCGTGCTGCGCCTTGTTGAGCGCTTCGAAGAACTCCCCCTGCGAGGTCGAGCCCTCGCCACCCGAGACGTAGACCACTTCGTCACTGCCGTCCCGTTGCGTGGCGCGCGCAAGGCCGAGTGCGATCAGGAACTGCGTCCCGGTGCAGGCGGTGGGGGAGACGATCCGCAAATCGCGCGAGGAGAAGTGCTCCGACATGTTGCGCCCCAGCGAGTTCGGATCCCCCTCCCGGGACAACATTCCCAGGAAAATATCCTCAAGCGGCATCCCCAGGCCGACGGCGAGCGCCTTCTCCCGGTAGTACGGCACGAACCAGTCGCGTCCCGCCTCGAGCAGCATCGACATCGCGATCTGTACTTTCTCGTGCCCGCGGGCCGAGGCGTAGAAGGAGCACTTGCCGGCGCGCACGAAGATGCGGCACTGCTCTTCGACGAAATAGGCCAGCAGCATCTTCTCGTACAGCGCAAGATAGATTTCCGGCTTGATATTGGGACGGCTCGGCGTCACCTTCTCGACGGCCGACTGGGTCTTTCTCATGACCACGGATCGTACATCGGCACCCCTCAAAACGCCAGACTTCGGGTTCCGAGGCCAACGTTTGTACAGATCCGGTCGGGAAGCGCCATGAAGTTGACGATCGGGGGATCTCTGATCCCTGAAAAGCCGTGTCCAGTAGGGCTTTTGGGCTTGACCGGCCTTTCACCGCATACCTATATTCAGTCCGGTTTACCGTCCGGGCGCAGTGTGCCGACAGGTCCCGGCAGAGCACGGAGGACGTGTCGTGTTCGGTAAGAAGCGACGGAACAAAAAGAAGGGGTCCAGGTCGTTCGACGGGCCGGAGCGGATCGGGCGCTACACGATCCAGGACATCCTCGGCCAGGGTGGAATGGGGACCGTCTATCTCGGCCGCGATCCGGTGATCGGACGTAACATCGCGATCAAGGTGATCCGCCTGAAGGACGACATGTCCGAGGACGAGACGGCGCAATACCGCGAACGTTTCCTGCGTGAGGCACAGGCGGCGGGTGGACTGCAGCACCCGAACATCGTCGGCGTCCACGACATCGGTCAGGACCCGATCCAGGGGCAGCCGTACATCGTCATGGAACACGTCCCCGGGCGCGACCTCAAGCAGATCATCCGCGCCGAAGCGCCACTGCCGGCCTGGAGCGCAATCCGCTTCGTCGTGCAGATCGCCTCGGCGCTCGACTACGCGCACGGCCGGGGCATCGTGCATCGTGACATCAAGCCGGCGAACGTGCTGATCAGCGATGACGGGCAGCTGAAGATCACCGACTTCGGCGTAGCTCGTCTGCCCGACTCCGATCTGACGCAGACCGATCAGTTCGTCGGCTCTCCCGGCTTCGTCTCTCCCGAGCAGTTGCGGGGCGCCGTCGTCGACGGCCGTTCCGACCTGTTCTCACTCGGCGTCATCCTGTACCAGCTCCTGACCGGGCACTCTCCGTTCGAGGGAGAAAGCACCTCCGAGGTGCTCTATCGCATCTCCAATCAGCCGGCGAAGCAGATCACCGAGATGCTTCCCTCCCTGCCGGCCGAGTTCAACGCCATTCTGGACAAGGCGCTCAGCAAGGACCCCGAGGGGCGCTACCAGTCGGGGCGCGAGCTGATGGAGGCGCTGATCGCTCTCGAGATGTCGGGTGTGATCCAGTCTCCGCGGAAGGAGACCGACAGAGAGATCGACGAGACCACCGGCACGTTCACGCCGATCGTGTCGCCCCCGACGCGGACGCCCTCTCCCTGGTTCGCCCTCAACAGCCCGTGGCGTCTCGCCACCCTCCTGGGTGCGCTGGTCCTGACCTTCGTGCTGATCAACGTCGGCATCAACCTGCTCCTGCGCGGGCCGCTCGGACGGATGGCCGCGAGGGCGAACGCCGCCGAACGGCACGGCACGGCGTCGGCCTCGACCGGCCCGCTCGGGTTGATCGGCGGAGTGCTCCCGGTCGGATCGGGTGGGGCGGCCGAGATTCCCATCGGATCGATCGGCGCAATGAGCGACCCGGAGGGAGACAAACTGCTCGATCCTCTCCCGGTATCCGCTCAGCCGGCGTCGGACGGGACGGCGAAGATCAAGATCGAGTTCGACCATCGACTCGAATCAGGCCGTCTGATCATTGTCGTCGGCGGGAAGACGGCCCTGTCGAGACCATTCGATGCGGCGCCCGGCGAGGCGTCCGGTTCGTTCAGCCATCTGCTGTCGATCCCGGCGGGGCCGCAGGGGATCGAGGTGAAGATCCTCGGCGAGATGGGCGAGATACGCGCCCGCTCGAAGATCGACGGGACCATCGATCCCGACGAGGTGGCCGTTCTGAAGATCGAGCAGCGCAACCGTAAGCTAAGACCGATGACTCTCGAGTGGACATCCCCGTAGGGGAACGACCCGAATCGGGGCTCACGAATATCGTCGATAGGGAGGCGATGATGAGCAGAATGAGTGGAAAGGTCGCCACGAAGCCGAGCAACCGGGATAACGATATCGGTGTTTTCCTGATCCGCAAGGAAAAGCCGCTCCCCCGGCCCAAGCCGCCGACCAAGCCGATGCCGAGCGGCATCCAGGCGCCGGGCGCGGCTGCGCCCTCGGGGACAATCCTCTGCATCGAGCCCGCAATGACCGACGCCGCGATCTCACTGATGGGTTCGGAGGAGGCGATCGAGGAGACCGTCCTCGAGTCGGCCGCGCAGAAGATGCTTCGCAAGCCGTCCGCCATGGGCGGGAAGTCAATCCACCTGACGATCATGGAGGGACCCGACACCGGCCGTACCTTCGACATCACCGGCATCGGAACGTACACCGTGGGGCGTCGAGACTGCGACATCATGCTCGACGACGAGAAGATCTCCCGCAAACATGCCTCGATCATCATCGTGCGGGCCGATCAGTACGCCGTCTCCGATCTGGCCAGCCGCAACGGCACCTTCGTCAATGGCGCCCGCCTGAGCCGGCGCAACATCCAGCACAACGACCTGATCCGCGTCGGCAACACGACTCTCCGCTTTACCGTTTTCGACGGTCCGGTCCCCGTAGAGAAATAGCCTCACTGACGTCCCCGTCCCCCCCGCACAGCCTGCGCCACTCCGCGGACGCCATCTCTCCCCCCGCGGGGCACGGCTCCGCGCGCCTCTCGCCGCGCTCGCCTCGCTTGCGTGCGCGACCCGCTGCGCGGGTA
>JAZGDH010000348.1:0-2075 GCA_036477555.1 Acidobacteriota bacterium | reverse complement strand
CTGATCATCATGCGCCGGCGCGAGCCGCACAGACCACGTCCGTACCGTGTCCCCGCTTACCCGTTCGTGCCGCTGATCTATCTCGGAGCGGGCCTGATCATCCTCGTGATCGCCTTCGTGAACCGGCCCTGGCCTTCGGTGATGGCGATCCTCACGGTGGCGGCCGGGATCCCGGTCTACCGGATCGCTTCGCGGCGCGGGATGCTCGGCGGCCGATGAGCGCCGATCCCCCGTCCGGCTAAACAGCGGGGTCATCCTCGGCCGCCCGCATTGCGGATATCCTGTACCAGGAGTCTGTCCCAGTATTGCGTGACCCGACGCAATACTGGGACAGACTCCTGACACCCTTCCGGATCGGGATTCGATGAACCACGGTTTCGAGTACGAAGAGCGCCTGGGGGACGGCGCGGCCGGGCTCCGGCTGCTCGACTACATGTCCGGCCGCTACCGCCACTCGACGAGGGATCTCTGGCGGCAGCGAATCGAATCGGGGCTCGTCCTCGTCGAGGGACGGACGGCGGATCCGGAGACGCTGCTGCAGGCCGGGTGGGAAGTCGTATGGAAGCGCCCCCCCTGGCGTGAGCCGGCCGCACCACTCTGCTTCGCCGTCCTGCATCGCGATGACGATCTGATCGCGGTCGCCAAGCCGGCCGGATTGCCGACCATGCCGGGAGGCGGGTACCTGGAGCACACGCTCCTCGCGCTGGTCTCCCGCCACGCTCCCGGAGCGCACCCGCTGCACCGTCTCGATCGCGGCACCTCGGGAATCGTTCTGTTCGCCCGCACGGCGCGCGCCCGCTCCGTCGTCGCCGCGTCGTGGCGCGCGGGGACGGTGCGGCGCATCTACCGGGGTCTGATCAGCGGTTCGCCTGCGCGCGAGACGTTCGTCATCGATCTTCCGATCGGGCGGATCGCGTGGCCGGGCGGCGACGGGATATTTGCCTGCGATCCGGCAGGGAAGCCGGCCCGCACCGAGGTGCGTGTGCTGGAGCGGCGGGAGGGGACCGCCCTCGTGGTAATCACGATCGCCACCGGCCGGCCCCACCAGATCCGGATCCACCTGGCCGCCGCCGGCCACCCGCTCGTTGGGGAGCCGTTGTACGGCCCGGGCGGGCGCCCCGCTCGGCCGGGCCGCGCCCGCCCCGGGGACGGGGGATATCTCCTGCACGCCGGCGATCTCGCCCTCCCCCACCCGCGCAACGACCGACGAATCTCGATCTCCTGCCCTCCACCACCGTCTCTGCGCTGCCGGTCCGGGTTACAATAGCCCCTTCCCAGTCGGGACATTTTCACGATACGGGTCTGGCCAAGAATGGGGCTTCTCGACCGACTAAGACAGCAGCCTGCCTGGACGCACGACGATCCGAAGGTCCGGCGCGAGGCAATTGCGCAGATTCAGGATCCTGTGATCCTCGGCGACCTGCTGCGCACCGATCCGGATGAACGGGTGCGGGAGGAGGCGGCCGACTGGCTGCTCGACCTCGCCCTCGAGGCCGAAGACGAAGTCGGCGCTCTTGCGGCCCTCGCCGGCCTCAATGAACCCAAGGATCTCGTCGCCGTCGCCCGGTCCGCTCCATATGAGGGCGCCGGCCGCGCCGCCCTGGCGCGCCTGACCGATAAGCGCGCCATCGCAAGCGTGGCGCGCAATGGTGAGCATGACGCCATCCGGCTGGAGGCTCTCGGGCGGCTCGACGATCCGGACGAGATCTGCGGCGTGGCGTTGAAGAGCGCTCACAAGGAGGTCGCCCTCGCGGCCCTCGAGCGGGTGGCGACATTTGAGGAGGGGCGCACGGCGTCGCCGCTGCGCGAGGTGCTGTCCGCGATCTCCCACCGGGCCCGCAGCCGGGCGGCGGTTCATCGGGCGCGGGCGATCCTGCGTGAGCGGGAACAGGATGCCGACGGATCGCCCCACGGGCATGCGACCGACAGGGAGCGCCAGACCGCACTTTGCGAATCACTCGAGGCGCTGTCGCTCGCCGAGGGGATGAAGCGGCTGGCGGCGCGGATTTCCTCGCTGCACGACGCCTGGACCGATCTTCTGCCGGACGTCGACGAGGATCTCGAAACCCGCTTCG
>JAZGDH010000347.1:0-2024 GCA_036477555.1 Acidobacteriota bacterium | reverse complement strand
TGGCCGCGCTCCGATATGGCCCTGCCCCGTGTGGTCGTCACCGTCTGGCAGACCGACCTGTAATCGGCCTCCCGCCGGCCGGATCGCCCGGCCGGCGGCGGTATGCGGCGGATCCTTGATCCGGCCGGGGCGGGACACTACATTTCCGTCACCGGGGTATTCCGGAGGCCGGGTCATGGATATGAAATCATTGAAAACAAATAGGTTACGGTTATCACAAGGATGGCCTGCCCAGGGCGCGGTCGCGATCGGCCTCCTTATCTTCCTTCTTGGCGGCCCCTCCATCCCGACGTCGTTGGCCGAGGAGAAGGATGCGGAGAGCGAGGAGAGCGCAGGCGCAACATCGGATGGAGGATCGGATTCGGATCAAGGACCGGACGGGGATTCGGAGAATGGCGACGGAGACCGCGCGCGTGAATCGCGCTCCTTCACCAACGACGACCTGGATAGGTACCACCGGCCGAAGCCGAAACCCGAGGGTGTTGAGAACGACGCCGCCGATCCCGGGAGTGGAATGAAGGCGGCCGAAAAGTCCGGGCCGCGCGCATTGCCGAAGAGGCAATCCACCCTGCCCCCGGCCGGCTCCCGCGGGCATGCGCCGATGGTTCGGACTCCCCTGAAAGTCGCCACCCCACCCTCGCAGGATCCCCTCAAGAAGTTCAGGGACAAAGAGGCGCGGGAGCGTTTCCGGACGGAGCAGATTCAGGGGCTCCGCGATCGCATCGCGACGCTCGAGAGACGACTTGAGTATCTGCGCGGGAAGCGACTGGCGGTCGTCAACCCGCTCTACCTGATGCCGAAGCCGCCCCCCGGCGAGACCCCGGACGACGACGCCGGCCTCAAGCCGAAGGAACTGCTCGACCGGATCGAGGCGGAGATCGCGTCGATCGAAGCCGAGATCGCGACCACCCGCAAGACCCTCGTGGTGATCGAGACGCGATTCGGCCACGAGGCGAACCGCCGTTGAGATCGCCTGACCGCATCCTGATCGCCGAGGACAAGGACAATCTCAGGACCGTCCTGCGCAAGACCCTCGAGGGGGAGAGGTACGGCGTGGAGGAGGCGGAGGACGGCGCCATCGCGGTGGAGAAGATCCGCCAGGGCCGCTATGACCTCGTCCTGACCGATCTCCGCCTGCCGCGCGCCGACGGGCACCAGGTCTTAAAGGCGGCGATCGCCGCCGACCCCGAGATGCCGGTTATATTAATGACCGCGTACGGCACCATCAGCGACGCCGTTAACGCCATGAGGGAAGGGGCGTACGATTATCTCGAGAAGCCGGTCGACAGCGATCACCTGCTGGCGATCATTCGTCGCGCCCTCCAGCACCGCACCCTCCTGCGCGAGAACCTGCAGCTTAAAGAGAGATTCTCCCGCGAGCTTCAGGGGCCGGAGATCCTGGGGGAGAGCCCGGCGCTGCGCGCCGCGCTCGACCAGGTCGGCAAGGTGGCACCGACCGACGCCACGGTTCTCCTGGAAGGTGAGAGCGGCGTCGGCAAGGAATTGTTCGCGCATGCCGTGCACCAGGAGAGCGGTCGCAGATCGGGACCCTTCTTCGCCATCAACTGCGCCGCCATCCCCGAAACGCTCCTCGAGAGCGAGCTGTTCGGCTACGAGAAGGGCGCCTTCACCGGCGCCTCATCCAGCAAGCGGGGCAAGTTCGAGGTTGCCGACCATGGCACGCTCTTCCTGGACGAGATCGGTGATCTCTCCCCGGTGTTGCAGGGCAAGATCCTGCGCGTGATCGAGACGAAACAGTTCGAGCGGGTCGGAGGCACCCAGACCCGGCGGGTCGACATCCGTCTCGTCGCCGCGACGAACAAGGACCTGAAGGCCCTCGTTGCCTCGGGCGCCTTCCGCCAGGATCTCTTCTTCCGCCTTGCGGTCTTCCCAATACTCGTTCCACCGCTCAGGGAGCGGCGGGAAGATATTCCGCTGCTGGCCCGACACTTCCTCGCCAAGTTTGCCGCCGAACAGAAGCGGCGTGCTCCGATCGAAATCAGCCGCGAGGCGATCGATGCTCT
>JAZGDH010000346.1:0-2157 GCA_036477555.1 Acidobacteriota bacterium | reverse complement strand
TTCTCCACGGATCCCTCCCGGCGATCACACGGTTCCGAACATCAAATTCATGTCCGGAAATGTCCGAGTCAAGCGGACTAAGTTCTTTTGTGAGTTTGATTGCGCGGGGATCACGGATCCGTAATCGGGGCCCGGATGGCGGCCCACGAGGGGGCAGTCGTTGGCGCGATCCGGACGGTCGGTACGCTCCGTCAGACCCGGCGGCTGAAGGGCGGGAGCGGCGCGGCCAGCACTTGCGATCGGAACTATGGGGGAGGGCTTCCATCCGGGGCGATCCCGGCGCGCGACCGGGGGCGACCGGAGATCTCTTGAGTGGTCAACAGGTTAGAAGAAGGTGTCTGGCACCGGCGGTGGGGGATCTGCTATTCATCCGAGCAACGGATAGCGCCCAGGCAGTCGCCGGCGAGGATCCGGCCGGCGAGGCCGTCGATCAGCCCGCCGATCGACTGAGCCCCGCACCCGCTTACGCCATCATTCACGGGACAACTCGTCGAGAGGCGTCCGGCGCAGACATTGAAGACCAGGGTCGTGAGCCGGCGGAGCGCGTTCGGGTGACAGAATTCAGGCGGATGGTCACCGATGGCGCCGCAGGCGCCGATCCCGGCGAAGCCGAGATCGGCGAGAGCCGACTCCGCGCACGGCAGGACTTGATCGACGAAAGCTTCTTCGGTCAGTCGGCCCGGCCCGAGGCCGTTCGGAGCGGGATCGAGCCCCCCGCCGTCCGCCGGGATGCCGAGGCACTGCCGCCGCCAGTAACCGGCGCCGGGGGCGCCGGTTGATTTTGTGCAGGGGGAGCTGAACTCGATCATCAGGGCCGGCCGGCGCGCCTCGAGAAAAGACTCGCGCGAGTCGAAGCGCTTGGCCGTACTCCGTGTGCGCTCATCGCCGAGCAGCATCCATCCGAAATTTGCGACCGGTTCGTCAAGCCAGGACTGGACGTCGGCCACCATGTCATCGGTCGATCCCCATGAGTAGAAGCCGAACTGATTGACGATCGTCGTCGCACTGAATACGGACACGAAATCGCCCCCCGGCAACGCCCAGAATCGATCGCTGAAGAACGTGTGAAACCAGGTCGCGTCGCCCGGCGCCGCGGGTGCGCCGATCGCTCCAGATGACAGCGACGCCCCTTCGCCCCAGTCGGAAGCGACCCGGTGAAGATTAACGTGCGTCCCCCCGCCCCGGGTCCTCGACATGTGCAGAGTCAGGATCGCATTCGTGATCGTGGCGCCCGGCGGGATGACCGAACCGACGTCGAAGGCGATGAGCCCGCGCCGGATCGAGCCGGACCGCTGCCCGGTGCGACCCGCGAAGAAGGCGTTCCCCGCGCCGTTGCTCAACGAGCCGCTCAGATTCTCTATGAGGGTGTTATCGCGGGAAGCGGGAAGGATGATGACGTCTGCCGGCGCTGGCGTGGTGGATACGAGCAGGACGAGCAGCGCGGCGGAAGCAACGCGCAGACTCACGCCCAATCGGGTTAGTGGTCTCACGGCTCGGCCGACCTCCCTCGTTTCGTGGTCTGTCAGGGAGGACCCGCTGGGGGTCCGGTCCGGAAATCTACGCCGAACCGCCCGGGCGGGCCATGGGTATTTTCCCCGGCAGGGCGGAGGTGATGCGGGCCCCCCCGGAACAACCGGCGCCGGTCGGCGCGGTCAGCCGCCGACCGCCACCAGTACCTCTTTCCCCCGGAACAGGCGGGAATCGAGAATCACGATCGAGGCGTTACCCGTTTCCTTCGAAGTCTCGATGGTGAAATCGCGACCCTCTTCGTAGATGCCCGGGAGCAGTCGGACCTGTTTGATCTTATCGAGGCCGAACTCCTGCGGATCGAGGTTGATCACTGTGCTCCGGCGCAGGTCGAGCGCCGCGTCGAAATCGACCCCGCTGGAATCGTCGAACCGCTTCAGAATCCGGGTCAGCACACCCTGTTCCTTCAGTTCGCGCACGTTGGCGGCGTGGTAGAAGAGGCTGTTTTTCTGGAAGGAGAGATCGTCACTGAGACGGTTCACCTCGCTCTCGAGGTTCGCCCTGTCGCGCCGCAGCGCGGCGATATCGGCCTCGAGGTTCGTCTTCAGACGCTCGAGGTTTTCCACCGAAGCGCGGGCGGCGTCCCTCTCGACCTGATAGGTGCCGGCGGTCGCCAGGGCGGCATCCCTC
>JAZGDH010000345.1:0-2413 GCA_036477555.1 Acidobacteriota bacterium | reverse complement strand
GGGGGGCAACGTGCAGGAAATCCTGATGAAGCACCTGCAGGCCCGACCCAAAGCGCCGCACGAGCTCGATCCTGCGGTGCCGCGTCCCATCTCCGATGCGATCATGAAGGCGCTTCAGGTCGATCCGGAGCACCGCATCCCGACGGCCAAAGACCTGGCCTCCGCCCTCTCCGGCGCCCTCAAGGCCTCCGCCGCCTGACCCGCGGCCGCCGCCAGACGATCGTCCTCCGCCGGCTGTCGATCGGCTGCGTTACCGGCCGGCCACCCAGTCGATCACCCTCTCGATGGCGCGCGAGCAGACGGGACAGAAGCGATCCGGATTGCGCGTGAACATCAGACAGTCGGTCGAGGATCGATACAGGCCGCGGGCGCGGTACCCGGCCCCCTCGAAGGCGCCGCTCTTGCCTGCATGTTTCTGGCCGGCGAGGAATGGACGGGTCCAGTCGAGCTCCTCGGCGAACAGCGCATTGAGTTTCTCTTCAGGGGCGTGCTTCGCGCGCAGCGCCCGCCGGCGTTCCTGGATCTCGGTCTGCCGGCTTTCGTACTTCCCCTTGGCCCACGGGGTCGGCAGAGGCGTCGCGCGATCGACGAGGTCCTTCCACTTCAGGGAGGCCGGATCGAGGAGCGCGGTGATGTTCGGCTCCCACGGCTCGATGATCGGCGTGGTCGTGTCGTAGGCGACCGACGAGGTGTAGTACTCGTCGGCCAGGGCCGCGAAGTGGTGCCCGAACTCGTGGACGAAGACGTACGGGGATGAGCCGCTTCGCGTCACGCAGGTCGCGAACAGATTGTAGATCCCGCCGCGGCCGTACTGCTCACCGTTGATCAGGATCTCGATGAACTCGTAGGGCGCCTGCGAGGCCGTCTCCCTCAGCGTCCGATTGTCGAGAGTCAACGCGTAACGCTCCGAACCGAAGATGTTGTAAGTCACGTTGAGCGCGGTTCGCCGATAGACGCCGGCGCGCGGCCGGTCGACCCCCGAGTCCTCGGAGGCGCGATCGATCGCCCAGACGTTGAAGTCCTTCCTGCGTTCCCTGAACGGCGGCGTCTCGAACAGGATCTTGACGAGTCGCCTCGCCTCCGCGCGAAAGGTCGGCAGCTCTGCCTGCGTGTACCCGTCGCCTAGGATCAGCAGATCGACCTTTTCTTCGGATGGACCATTCTCGAACACCGGCCAGACCTTGCCCGTCCCCGTCGGCGGTTCTCGGATGATGTCGAGTGATCCCGGATCGACGGCGAACGATGCGACCTCGCCGAATAGATTGTCGGCGCCGCGCTTCAGAACGGCTACCTGGATGGGCACGCTCGGGAACGGGAAGCGGAGCGATTCGTGGAACGATCTTCGCATCTTCTTCGCCTCGCCGGTCGTCACCCATTCGGAGAAGATGCTCGAGAACCCCTGCGCGAAGAGGACTCGACTGGTTGCGGCATCGCGCACCTCGAAACGGTAGGGGCCCAGGTTGAGGGGATCGATGAGGTGGTTGCGGCTGCCCGGCCAGGGCCCCTCGCGCCGCAGGAGATCGAGGGCGAACGCCTCCTCGTCGCGAAGGCCGCTATGGTGATAGTCGAGCCGCAGCGTCGCCCCGTCCGACCAGTCCTCGAAGCGCGCGCCGGCGCCGCCCGCGCCCGGCGGCATCGCGGCGCTCGCGGTGGGACCGGTCAGCGTAAAGATCGCCAGGGCCAGCACGAGCGCACGACCGAAACGTTGCATGGAATCCTCCCGACCGCGAAGGCTAACATAGGAAGGCCGCGCCGCTTCCCCCGGCGGCGCCAACCGCGACGCACCGGGCCCGAGAGAACCCGGGCATCGAGGTCGACTACAATAACCGGCCGGAGGTGGAGTTGAGACCACGTCGACCGCTGCTGCGGATGCACGCCGGCATCATGGCGCTCATGATGCTGATCCTGATCGGATTGGCTGGTGTCGTGCAAGCCCAGTCCAATTCAGCCGCTTCCGATCCGTCCGATCAGGAAGTAGAGTCGGTGGAGGATGCGAGCGAGGCGGATACGGAGGAACCGAGCGAGCAGGAGCAGAAGGAGATTGCCGAGCTGACCGCCCTCGCCCGCGACGGCCGCGACGACGAGCTGCGGCAGAGGGCGCTGGAGATTCTCGCGGAGATCCAGGTCGACGAGGAGACCGGCCCTGCCGAAATCGCCGGCTTCTTCGCTTCGCTCGACGAAACGCTCGGCCCGAACCACCCGGTGTTCGGCTCCGTTCTGAACGACTACGGCCGCGACAGGTTGCGGGCCGGAGACTTCCCTGAAGCGTGGCGGGCCCTCGACCGCTCGCTCGCGGTGCACAGGGAGCTGCTGGCGCCCGAGGATCTCACCCTCGCGTCGATTCTCAAGGATCTCGCCCTCGCCTACGACGGGCTGCGCCTGCCGGGTCGCGCGACGCAGACCCGCCGGCACC
>JAZGDH010000344.1:0-12137 GCA_036477555.1 Acidobacteriota bacterium | reverse complement strand
CGAGGCCGGTGGCGACGCCGACCTCGTCGGTGCGTTCGGCCACCTCCGGGATGTGCTGGATCGGGCCGAGAAAATCCTGCAGATTCGCCGACGTGATCGACTTCGGCGGCTTCAGCCCCATGGTGATGTTCTTGGCCACCTTGCGGCAAATGGTCGCGATCTGCTGCTCGAGCCGGCGCAGGCCCGAGTCGAAGGTGTATCCGCGGATGATCTCGGACAGGGCCTCGTCGTTGAGCGACATCTGGTCCGACTTGAGGCCATGCTCTTCAATCTGTCTCGGGATCAGATACTGACGGGCGATGTCCACCTTCTCCTCCTCCACGTATCCGGGGAGGTGCAGGATCTCCATCCGGTCGCGAAGGGGCTCGGGGATTGTGTCGAGCCGGTTGGCCGTCGTAATGAACATCACGCGAGACAGGTCGAACGCCACATCAAGATAGAGGTCGGTGAAGGTGTTGTTCTGCTCGGGATCGAGAACCTCGAGGAGAGCCGAGGCGGGATCGCCGCGGAAATCGACACCGATCTTATCGACTTCGTCGATCATGAACAGCGGATTTCTCGACTCGGCGCGCCTGAGATTCTGCAGGATCTTGCCCGGCATCGCGCCGACGTAGGTGCGTCGGTGGCCGCGAATCTCCGCCTCGTCCCGCATACCGCCGACGCTCATGCGCACGAACTTCCGGCCGAGCGCCTCGGCGATCGACTTTCCGAGCGATGTCTTGCCGGTCCCGGGCGGTCCGTAGAAGCAGAGGATCGGGCTCTTGAGATCCTTCTTGAGCTGCCGGACCGCGAGGAACTCGAGGATGCGATCCTTGACCTTGACCAGGCCGTAGTGATCGCGGTCGAGAATCTTGGCCGCCTCGGGGACGTTGAGACGATCCTCGGTCGTCACGCTCCACGGCAGGTTTGCCAGCCAGTCGAGGTAGGTGGAGATGACCGTGTACTCCGCAGAGGCGGGATTCACCATCTCCAGGCGCGACAGCTCCTTGTCGGCCTCTTTGTGCGCCTCTTCCGGAAGCTTGGCCTTTTCGATCTTGTCGCGCAATTCACGCACCGCCATCGCCGTCTCACTGTCGTCGCCGAGCTCTTTGCGTATCACCTTCAATTGCTCGCGCAGGAAGTACTCGCGCTGCGCTTTGCGTATCTCGTCCTCGGTCTGCTCGCGGATCTCCTGGCCGGCCTTCACGAAGTCGATCGACTTTTCGATCAGCTGGATGGCGCGCCGCAGACGCTCCATCGAATCGATGGTCTGCAGAATCTGCTTTTTCTCCTCGAGCTCGAAGTTCAGGTGGTTGGCCACCTGATCGGCCAAGTTTCCCGGTCCGGTCAGGTTGTTCTTGATCAGCGTGAGGATTTCGCCCGGCACGCGCGCGTCGAGCTGGATGAGGTTCTCCAGAAGGTGGAGCGCGTTCCCCATGAGGAGGTTGGCTTCCATCGATTCGGTCTCGCGCTCGTCGATGCAGGCGACCTGTGCGCGCAGGTAAGGCTCGGTCTGATCGTAATTGGCGATTTTGAAACGCTGAAGCCCCAGAAGAATGATCTGGATAGTGTTCCCGGAGACGTTCAGCCGATTGACCAGACGGGCGGCGACGCCGATATCCGACAGGTCCTCGACCGGCGGGACCTCGACGGACGTGTTCTTCTGCACCACCAGGCCGATGATCGAATCCTGCTCGATATCGCGGATGAGGTTGAGATTCTTCTTCCTGACGACCTGGAGATTGACCACCATCTGCGGAAAAACGACGGTCGACGCCAGGGGGATGATCGGGATCGTAGCGGGGATGTCGCAGGAGAGCATCTCCACCTTCGTTTTGTCCTGGGTCAGGTCAGGTCGGTTTCGCCCGCCGTCCCCGCTGCTTTTTTTCGAGGTACTCATGCGTTCAGTCTCCCTTCACACAGGATAACGCTGAATCGCCCCGGCTTCTTCCCCCGGCCGTTGCGCCGCGGGCCCTCCCCAATGGAGGTGTATCGGCTCCGGGTGCGGTATCTGCCGTCGCCGGGGGCCAGATTGTCCCGTGGATCTCGGACTCTTCTCCCGTAAGGTATATCTGCGCGCCCGGGTGGTCAACCGAGCCGGAGGGGCCCGTGAGGGGCTATTTCCCCCCATCGGGACGTTTTTTCGGGGTCGCCGGGGAGGCTCCCGGGGTGGGCCTATCCGGGGATGAGGACAGCGGCCGCGACGACCGTGGTCCACCAGCCCCGTTTGTCGCCCACGGCGGACTGGGTGACATTCATGGTGCGGTAGATCTCGCCGCTGATCTTCCAGAGCTCCTTGCGCTCGTCGTAGGAGGTCTCCGGATCGAACTCGACACCTGAGATGGTTGCGAGCATCTGGGCGGCGAGATCCTCGGCGTAGTCGCCCGCCACCTCCTCAGTCTCCCCGAACGAGTGGTGCTCGCTGAGGTAGCCATTACGCCCCGGAGTGGCGGGAATGGCGACGCCGACCGTCGCGGCAGTGAGGCGGTGCGGCTCGTTGGTCTCGGACTGGCTCATGACGCAGAAAACCACCTCGCCGGTTCTCAGGTATTGCACCCCCTGACTCTTCGGGATGATCTTGCACCCCGGTGGGAAGATGCTACTGACACGCACGAGGTTAAAGTGGGCGATCGAAGCATCGCGCAGAGCCATCTCGAACGAGTTCAACTTCTGCGGATGACGTCCGACGCCTTTGGTGAGGAAGATCTTCTTCGAAACGAACATGAGGGAGCGCTCCGCGACGTGGGCTGCTGTTTGGCGAATCGGGCGAACGAGCGCAAGTTATACCGGATCGCGATCCACGCGGTCAAGAAATACGCCGCTCGACCGGCGCCGCCGGGTGGCTCGCCCGTTGACATCGCGCCGAGAGAGTGCGGGCGGTACTCTCGTGGGTGATATGGCGGGGGGGAGTGCCGCGCGGCGGGGTGACGGATCGGCCGCTCCCGCGCCGCGCGGCGCATGGTGTGAGGACGGGGTCAGCTCTTAATTCTTGCTCCACTTGACGCTGCACCCGAATGCCTTGGTCTCGGCCGCCGGGACCTGCTCGCCGTTCACGAGCGCCGTCATCGCCGCCTCGAAGTCACGCGCCGTCACTTCGTCCTCCTTGAGCGCATCGTCCACACGGCCGCGATAGGCGAGCTTTCCCTCGCCGTCGAGCAGGAAGATGTGCGGCGTGACGCGCGCGCCGTAGGCGGCGGCGATCTCCTGTGTGGTGTCGACCAGGTAGGGATAGGGGAAGTTCTTCTCCTTCGCCCGTTCCACCATCTCATCGAAGCCGTCACCCGGCACGATCTCCGGATCGTTGGGGTTGATGGCCACGAAACCGATCCCTTCGGCCTGGTAGCTCTTCGCCAGATCGACCAGCCGATCCTCATACCCCTTGGAGAAGGGGCACATGTTGCAGGTGAAGATGACGGCGGTGCCTTTCTCCCCGGCCACATCCTCGAGGGTGTGCATCTTCGAGTCGGTCCCCTTGAGGTCGAATCCCGGCCCCATCTCGCCGATCGCGAGTTCCTCGCCGGCGAGGGCGGGGGAGATCAGGGCAATGAACAGGGCCGCCACGAGGAGACCCGTTGAGGGAATAGCGTTCGATGCGTGCGTACGGAACATCGGTGATCCTCCATTGCTGATGTCGTGTCCGAAGCGTCGCAGCGGTGCGCCCGAAGTGCGGGAGCCCGCCCGATGCTCCGGGCGACGGATGATGAGCCTGCCGGACCAGCTACTTTACAACAACTCTCCTCGCCCGCGACCAAGACATCCCGATCGGGCCCTACAGCGTCAGCCGGCGCAGCCTGAGCGCATTGCCGATGACCGTCAGCGAGCTGAAGCTCATGGCGGCGCTCGCGAGCATCGGGCTTAACAGCAACCCGAAGACCGGGTAGAGGACGCCGGCGGCAATCGGCACGCACAGGACGTTATAGAGGAATGCGAAGGCCAGGTTCTGCCGGATGTTGGCCATCATCGCTCTGCTCAGCCGTCGCGCCCGCAGGATCCCGACGAGATCCCCCTGCACGAGCGTGATCGGAGCGGCCTCCATGGCGATGTCGGTGCCGGTGCCCATCGCGATCCCGACATCGGCCTCCGCGAGGGCGGGGGCGTCGTTGATGCCGTCACCGGCCATCGCCACGACCGCTCCACCGGATCGCAATGCGCGCACCTGCGCCGCCTTCTCATCCGGCCGGACCTCCGCACGGATGTCGTCGATTTTCAGCTGTCGCGCAACCGCCCGGGCGGTGATGACGTTGTCGCCGGTGAGCATGATGATATGCACGCCCCCGAGACGAAGAGCCCGCACCGCCTCGTATGCAGACGGCTTGATCGGATCGGCGACGCCGATCAGGCCCGCCGGATCGCCCTCGATGGCGGCGTGCAGGACCGTCTGCCCGTCCTGCCGCAGGATTTCGGCGCGGGCCGCGAGATCCTCGTCCGGGGCGGTGGCTGATACGAACGAAGCGGTTCCGAGGGCGATGTGGCGCCCCTCGATGTATCCGGAGACGCCGCGGCCCGGCTCTGCCTTGAAGCGTTCCGGTTCGACGAGATCCAGACCGCGTGAGATGGCCCGTCGCACGATCGCTCCCGCGAGCGGGTGCTCGCTCATGCGTTCGAGCGAAGCAGCGAGGCGCAGCAGTTCGTCATCGGTTTCTCGCGTTCCCCGGGCCAGGATGATCGAGGTCACCTCGGGGCGGCCTTCGGTCAGCGTGCCGGTCTTGTCGATCACCAGCGTGTCGAATTTCTCCAGTCGTTCCAGGCTCTCCGCATCCCGGATCAGGACCCCGGCCGCGGCGCCTCGCCCTGTGCCGACCATGATCGACATCGGTGTCGCCAGACCGAGGGCGCAGGGACACGCGATGATCAGAACGGCAATGGCGGCCAGCAGCGCGTGCGTCATCCTGGGTGCCGGTCCGACGATGCTCCACACCAGGAATGTGACGAGGGCGACGAAGAGGACCGCAGGAACGAACCAGGATGCGACGCGATCGGCGAGCCGCTGGATCGGCGCACGGCTGCGCTGGGCCTCGGCGACGAGCCGGACGATCCGGGCGAGCAATGTTTCGTCGCCGACCCGCTCGGCGCGCATCACGAACGAGCCGGTGCCGCCGAGCGTTCCGCCGATCACCGCGTCTCCGGGGCCTTTCAGGACCGGGATCGATTCGCCGGTTACCATCGACTCATCGACCGGCCCGCTTCCTTCGAGCACCACTCCATCAACCGGCACGCGTCCTCCGGGTCTCACCCGAAGCCGATCGCCCTGCACGACACGATCGAGAGGAACGTCCTCCTCCTGTCCGCCGGGCGCTATTCTGCGTGCGGTGGGTGGCGCCAGTCCAAGAAGTGACTGAAGCGCGGCGCGCGTTCGCCGTCGCGCCTTCAGCTCGAAAACCTGTCCGACGAGCACCAGGACCGTGATGACCGCCGCGGTTTCGAAGTAGATGGGAATCTCGCCTTCGACACGAAACGCGGCGGGGAACAGCCCCGGCGCGATGGCGGCCACCGTGCTGTAGAGCCACGCGATTCCGGTCCCGCCGGCGATGAGCGTGAACATGTTGAGGGACCGCAGTCGTATCGACTGCCACGCCCGCACGAAGAACGGCCAGCCGCAGTAAAGGACCACTGGTGTCGCAAGCAGGAACTGGACAGGGACGAAGGCGCTGCCCAGAGCGGCATGCAGCCCCTGGAACCAGGGAAGGAGGTCGGCCATCGCGAGGGAGAAGACCGGAATCGTCAGCAGGAGGCCAAGCGCGAGCCGTCGCTGCATGTCATCGAGTTCCGGGCTGGCTCCCTCGTCAGCCGTCGCGTCGAGTGGCTCGAGAGCCATACCGCAACTCGGGCACGACCCGGGCCCCACGCTGCGCACCTCGGGATGCATCGGGCAGGTGTGAGGCAGCGCGGCCGACCCGGCCGTCGGATTCCGCTTCGGCCGATCTTCATGGTGGCAGCGATGCTCGGCAGGGCTCACTCACCGCCACCTTTCGTGGGGCCTGGTCTGCATCGTCGTCAATCGGAGCCTTCCATTGTCGAGCCGTTCCGCGACGCGGGGCGGCCGGGTATCTGTTGTGTCGAAAGGGGGGTGATTGTAGCATCGCCCCGCTTCCCTCAACGCAGGAGAGAGCTCTTGCGACGCAAGGTCCTGCTGGTCTTCGCCCTCATCATGCTGGTGATCATCACCTGGGGTCTCACTCCCTCCGGGCGGCGGCTTGCCGAATCGGTGATCCTGTTGTCGGATGTCTGGCGGCTCGGGCGGGAAGGGGCGACGGGAACGCAGGATGGGGTGCGCGTGACGATCGGATACACGGGGCCCGCCGGGACGCGGCGCGTCGCCGATCTCTACTGCTCGGGCGGATCAGCGCCGCGCGGACGCCTGATGCTGGCTCACGGGCTCGCCGACACCGGCAAGAACGACCCGCGCCTGATCGCTCTCGCGCGCTCCTTCGCGCGCCGGAGTTTCCTCGTCATGGTTCCCGATTTCCCGGGGATGCGCGCACTGCGTGCCGGCATCGATGATGTCGGCGAGGTGCGCGCGGGAATCGACGCGCTGAACCGGATCGTCTCCTGCGACCCGGCCGGGAGCCATGAAAGCGCTGACCGACCGGGCGGCCCCACGCTGCCGACCGGTGCGATTGGAATCAGCTATGCGTCGGGACCGCTTCTGCTCGCCCTGGATCGTCAGCCTCCGGGCGCCGATTTCGCGGTCCTATTCGGTGGCTACTACGACCTCGCCGAGGTGATCCTCTTCCTCACCACGGGACGTCATCGGGACGAGGGCCGGGAGGTCGATTCGGAGGCGCTTCCCCAGGGACGATGGGTGCTTCTTTCGGCCAACGCCGCAGCGGTCGCCGATCCGGACGACGAGCCGACGCTGCGCGCGATCGCGAGCCGGCGTCTCCGCGATCCCGCCGCCCGCATCGACGATCTGACCGCATCATTGACGTCCGAAGGCCGGTCGATCCTCGAGCTGCTCGCCAATACCGATCCGGCGCGGTTCACCATGCTTCTGGATCGAAGCGGCCCCGCGCTGCGCGCGGTGATCGAAGGACTATCTCCGTCGGTGAGCCTGCGTCGACCGCTCGATCTCGACCTCTATCTTCTGCACGGGCGCTCCGATGTCATCGTGCCGTACAGCCAGAGTCTCAAGATGAAGCGCCTGCTGCGGGTCAACGGAGAGATGCGACTGGTGCTGCTCGGAGGATTCCGGCACGCGCGACCGGGAGGGGAGGAGGGGAGGTCGTGGATCGCTTCGGCGCTCGATCATCCGGGCGATTCGGTGCGGCTCCTGGGCGTGATCTCCGACATTCTCGCCCGTCGTCGGGCGGGGGACGGGTCACAACGGGATGACGGCGCCGCTCCTGAGGAGGAGTAACTCGCCGCGCACCACTGCGCCCGGCACGCTGCGACGCAGAGCCTCAAGGTAGACGCGCATCTGGTCGGCGTAACGTTCTTCAGGCCGCGGCGCTCCGGTGGTGCGGTCGGTCTTGTAGTCGGCGGCGACAATCGTACCGTCCCTCTCCCGGTAGACCAGATCGATCGCGCCAATCCAGGTAACGCCCGCTTCGTCGCGAAACAGCAGGGGGACCTCGCGTCCCAGAACCTTCACCCCACGGAGCCGCCCGGGAAGATCGGTGGCCAGGAACTGCGCCACAATCTCCTCGACGATCCGGGCGACCTCGTGCGAGAGATCCTCTGTGCGAAGAACCGATCGACCCGCTCCGGCGACCGTGCTGCGGATCTCATCCCGCGCCAGGCGCTTCAACCGCTCCGGGTCGGCGAAATCCCAGCGTTCGAGCGCGCGGTGTACCACGGTCCCGGCCAGGCGCGTCGCGTCGGGCGTCCCGCCGGCCCGTTGCCGGACGGTGGGTCTCTCCTCTTCGCGTCCGTCCTCCGCGGCGATCCCGAGATCGTCGCCACCTGCCGGCCAGCGTATCGGCGAACCGGCCGCCGCGCGCGCCGATGCCGAAGCGTCGCGCAGCCGGGCGGCGGCGCTGGCCCACATCGGATCCTCCCGTTGCGGCCGCGGTGGGGTGAAACGGGTGGGCGCCGGATCGATCCGTCGATGTCGAACGCCTTCCGCGAGAATACCGTCTTCCGGGACACCGTCACGAAGGGTATACCCGAGGCAGGCGAGCGCATCCCGCCACGCGGCCGGATGGCGGGACCATCGGCTGTTGATCAGGATCAGACGCTCCTGTGTGCGGGTACAGGCGACGTAGAAAACGCGCTTCTCCTCGGCTTCCTCGTGCTCGCGATCCAGAAGGCTCTGATTGACGCTCGCGATGTTGCGGATTCCGTCCTCCAGGCGCACCGACAGGAACCCCCCCTGATCTTCATTCCAGCCGACCTCGTTCCCCTGGGACCGGGAATAATTCGGCGTCCGTCCGAGGTCCGGAATGATGACGACGGGATATTGCAGGCCTTTCGCCTTGTGCACCGACAGTACCCGGACGGCGTTGACGGTTTCGTCCGCCAGCGGACTCTCCCCCTCGGCGCGCGCTCCCTGAAACTCCTCGTCGATCGCGTCGAGCGTCCGTTCCAGCGATAACCCCCCGCGCGCGATCTCTCCGGCCCGGGCGACGAGCTTGCGCAGGTTGGCGATCCGTTGCGCCCCCTCGAAGTGGGCGGCATGCAGGATGCCGAGGGGCGTGGTGGTGAGAGCGGCGCGAATGACCTCGTCGCTGGCCAGGCCGACCGTCCCATCCCTGAAGTTGCGCAGCAGCGCGAAGGCTCGGCGGATATTGGGGAACGCCACGCCATCCTCGATCCGGCCGTCAGCGAGAGTCAGTCGCCCACCCGCGGCGGCGAAACGCGCCAGCTCAGTATCGGGAGCCGCCCCGAGAGGTCCGCGCATCACCGCGAGCACCGCCGCGCCATCGTTGGGGTTGGCGACCGCCCGCAGGAAAGCGAGGAGGTCGGCGACCTCGCGACGCTCGTAAAACTCGCGCCCGCCCTCGACGAGGAAGGGAATGCCAGCGCGCCGCAGCGCCCGCACGTAAAGCCCGGCCTGGGTGAGAGCGCGCAGCAGGATCGCATAGGAGGCGAAACCCGGTTCCCCGGCGACCGGACGCGAAGGGGCATCGCGCGCGATAAACGATGCGATCACCTCCCCCTCGGCGAGACGGCGGTCGGATGCCGCCCCGGCGCCCGAAATCGACCAGATCTCCAGCCGCTCCTCCCCACCGGCTGAACCGAGCGCCGAGACAATTGGTTCGTATTCAGGCGAGACGATCCGTCCGGTTTCCTTCCCGGCCGTCATCCAGGCTCCGAACAGCCGGTTAATCGGTTCGACCACCTCCTGCGGTGCGCGAAACGAAGCGCTCAGGGTCAGGCGCTCCCCCCCACAGGCGCGGACGCGGCGCACCGCCCGTTCGTACGCCTCGATATCGGCGCCGCGGAAACGGTAGATTGACTGTTTCGGGTCGCCGACGATGAACAGGCGTCCCGGATCGAGTGGCAGATCCCAGGGGTCTTCGCCCGCGCCCTCACCGGCGATGAAGAAGAGGATCTCGTACTGGAGGGGATCGGTGTCCTGGAACTCGTCGACCAGCAGGATCCGGTAGTGGCCGGCGAGATCATGCCGTACGGCAGGTGAGCGTGACAGCATGTCGCGCGTGAGGCGTAAAAGGCCGTCGAATGAGATGGAGCCGGCGGCGAGAGCGCGCTCACGGCAACGGAGCGCGAGTGGCCGGGCGGCCTCGACGAGCGCTTCGACCGTCTCTTCCTCGACCCGGGCCAGCATTCTGATCATCCGTCGACCGTCCTCGGCCGCCCTCTTCACCTCCTCCGGTGAGGCGCCGGACAGTTTCGCTCCCGGGCTGGGCGTCCCCCATTTCAGATAGTCGTCGAGGGAGCGCGTTGCCTGAGCCCTTGTCATCACATCCGGGCCCCCCTCGAGCAACGCCTCGAGGAAGGCGCGAGTCGATGTGAGGAAGTCCAGCATGTTCCCATTCATCCCGTTCGATCGTTTCAGGAGATCCTCGATCGAGCCGCACAGCGTCCTGATTCTTCCGCCGAGCAATGCTTCGATCGGCGCGCCGCGATACGGTCGATCGGCAGCGACGGCCGCATTCGGAATCGCCAGCGAGGAGAGTGCGAGGCCGATCGCCCGGACGACCTCGAGCGCCTCCGGCAGTGCGAGCACCCGTTCCCAGAGTTCCGGGCGGCCGGCATCCTGACCGAGTTCCTGCTCGAGAAACCGACTCCACTCCTCGTCGAAGATCCGATTGAGATCCGGGCCCTCATCGACGGTGAAAACCGGATCGACCATCGCCTCGCGCGGGTGACGTCTCAGGATCTCCGCGCAGAAGGAGTGGATTGTCGAGACCGTGGCGGAATCGAGATCGACGAGTGCGTCGAGAGCGCGCTTCGCGATGGTGTCGGGCCGTTGTCGCGCTTTGCCAATCAGCCATCGATAGGAGCGCGCCGCCTCATCCTCGAGTGCGGCGCCTCCCGCGACGTCTCCCACCTGCGTATCCCCCCCCGCAGAATGTTTCGATGCGGCGAGGGCCCGCAGCCGGTCGAGACCGGTGGCCACGCGTCGCTGCAGCTCGGCGGCCGCCTTCTCGGTGAAGGTGATCGCGGCGAGGTTCCCGATCGCAAGATGACCCGAGCCGATCAGATTCAGGACGCGCTCCACCAGCAGTGCGGTCTTCCCGGTTCCGGCGCCGGCAGTGACGACGATATTGCGATCGAACAGAGTCACGGCGCGGTCGCGGTCGGCGGCATCGGACAGCTTCATCTTTGCTTCTCCCCTTCGTCGGCGCCGGCCGGTGTGAGGAGCGGCTTTCTGGTGCTCTTTCCTGCGAGGAGGGCGTAGGCCGTGCCGGGCGCCGCGGTCCTTAGACGTTCGCGCGTCGGCGTGTGCGACCGGCGGCAGGCGGCCGTGTACGGACAGGACTGACAGACGATCGACGGTTCGTCATTGAGCGGATAGTGTCCTGCGTCCGCCAGGCCACGCAGCACCGAGAGCGTTTCGAGGAACCCGCCACGGACCTGCTCAAAACGATCGGGAGCGAGAGGGAAGCGATCCTCCCCCTCGGTAAACGAGGGCCCGATTCCGATCACCTCGGCGCCGGCCTCCACCCCGGACCGATGCAGGCCACGGTGCAGGGATTCCGCCATCAGGATGTACAGCGGCAGCTGCAGACGACGGCCCTTCAGTCCGGCGGCGAGGTCGACGTGGTTCTCGAGATGTCCGGATGACTTGTAGTCGCTCACGAGAAGCTCACGCTCACCACGCAGCGTCACCCGGTCGAAACGGCCACGCAGGGAGAGCGCTGGTCCATACGGACCGAGTTCCACGGGCACCTCGGCGGCCGCCTCGAGACCGATCAGGCGAGCGCCGTCACGGACCAGCGCCTCGACATCCCGGGAGAGAAAACGGTGCAACGAGGCGCGCCACAAAGTGGAGAGATTCCTCCACAGCAGGGGATAGAGCGGGCGCATCCGCCGCTCGACCGGCTGCGCGTGGCGATCCCAGGCGGCATCGGCCAGGTCGTGCGCCCGCGCGACGGCCGCGGCGGGATCGCCCGCGAGGTCGCCGGCATCGGTCATCTCCCGATAGATGTCGCGCAGGACGTCGTGGACGATCGTGCCGATCTCCCGGGCCTCAATCTCGTGGCGACCGGAGACCTCGCGGAGTTCATCGACACCGAGCAGGTGACGGAAGAAGTAACGTTGGGGACAGACCCCGAGCTGTTCCAGCCTCGAGGGCGACCAGTTCGGCGGGGCCGGCACGGCGTCTCCGATGCTGGCGTCGTAGCTCAAATTCCGGCCCTCGAAATCCTCCACGATTTCGAGCATCGCCAGGCCGGCGTCGAGCGTGCCGCAAGGGTCGATCCCGTCCGGCAGCGGCAGCCGCGTCGCGGCACGGCGCACCGCGACCGGAGAGCCGAGTTCGAGAGCGGCACCGATCGAGGCTTCGAGCGGCGACAGGAGGCCGTGCATGCGGGCCGCCTGACGCCCCGAGGCTGCCGGATGGCCGGCCACCCGGACGGCCCGCTCGATCGCCAGGTCCTGCTCGGCTGACCCCAGACAGACGCGTGCGACCTCGCGCAGGGCCAGACTCGGGATTCGCGCGCGACCACCCTCGTCGGCATGCTGCCAGGAGATCGTGAGGTGCCGGCGTGCTGCCCCGAGCAGGTGCGCCATGAGGAGGCGCTCCTCGCTGC
>JAZGDH010000343.1:0-2047 GCA_036477555.1 Acidobacteriota bacterium | reverse complement strand
CTGTACAGCATCTGCGCCTTCCCGATCGGCTACGCCTTTTACAACCGCAAGCGACAGGCGTTGCGGCTGTCGACGGCCTGCTCGGGAATCCTCGGCGACGATGTGATGAATGGCCCGCTCGGAAAATTCATCGACACCCTGTTCATTTTCGGCGTCGTCGGCGCGACGGGCACCACGCTGGTCTCCGCGACGCCGATGCTCTCCGCGGCGGTCTGCGAGCTGTTCGGCCTGACCCGGACCTTCACCGTGGACGCCGTCGTCGTCACGATCTGGACCGGCATCTTCACCCTCTCCGTCGCGCTCGGACTGAAGCGCGGCATCAGAGTGCTGAGTCACATTAACCTGCACGCCATCTTCATCCTGTGCGGCATCGTTTTCCTCGCCGGGCCGACCTGGTACATGCTCAACACCCTGACCGACAGCATCGGGTTGATTCTCGACAACTTCTTTCGGATGGCGTTCTACACCGCTCCCCACTTCACGCCCGACGACTACCAGACATTCATGTCGGGTGAAGGCGGTCGCTACACGCTGATGTTCCCGCAGACATGGACAGTCTTCTATTGGGCCTGGTACATCGCCTACGCTCCGTACATGGGAGTCTTCATGGCCCGCATCTCGCGCGGCCGGACCTTCCGTGACGTCGTCCTCACCTCGGTGACGTTCGGCACCGCCGGCTGCGCCATCTTCTTCGCGTTATTCGGGAACAACGCCCTGTACCAGCAGTTGACCGGCCGGTTCGACTTCCTGGCGGTCACGGCCGGCGAGGGGGAGAACGCGGCGATCATCGGGGCGTTGATGCACCTGACGGACTATGCGCCTCTCGGGCTCCTGATCCTGATCCTTTTCGTCTTCGTCGGCTTCGTCTACTCGGCCACGACGGTCGACACCTCCGCCTACTGCATCGCCACGGTCGCCTCGGAGGGGATGAGCGAGGGCTCGGACGTCGAGCCGAATCTCTATAACCGGATCACCTGGGCGATCTTCCTCGGCGCCGTCGCTCTCGCGCTGATGTATCAGGACGAGATCGTCAAGCGGGCGGGCGCCACGGGAACCGCAGCCTACGGGGCCGGGACCGCCGCCGGCCCGGGCGGCTCCTCGGTCCTGCAGGCGCTTCAAGTGTCTTCTCTCGTCGTCGCCCTCCCCCTGATGGTCTGCATCATCATCGCCGTCCTGTCGCTTCTGAAGTGGCTCAAGGAAGACCGGCCGGACCTGGAGGTCGGGAGTCGGACGGAAGGGTAGCGCGCACCTGACTCAATCGCCGGTCCGCACGAATCCGGCAGGGGAATTCCCGATAGGAGCGAGGATGACGAGGGTGTTGGGCGCAGCGGCGGCACTCATCTTCCTGATCTGCGGATGCGGCGGATCGCAATCGCCGGCCCCGCCTCCCTCCTCCCGCGGATTCGATTGCGCTGCATCACTCGAGCTCTCCGGCGTCGTGACGGTCGAGGATCCGGTCCCCGGCCGGTACATCGTCGTGATGAAAGCCCCGGCCGGCGACCCGCAAGCCACCTCCGACGCGATGCTGGAGGATTACGCACGGACCATGGGGGTCGAGGCCATCCGGGTCTTCAGCAGGACGCTCTCCGGGTTCGCCTGCAGCGTCGGTCCCGATGCGGCGGAGCGAATCGCGTCCGATCCCCGCGTCGCCTTCGTGCAGCAGGACGGCCGCAAGAGCGTCACGCCGCAACTCGGCCGGGAAGATGAAGCGACATGGGGACTGGACCGGATCGATCAGCGCGATCTGCCGCTGGACGGATCGTACGAGCCGGGCGCGACCGGGACCGGGGTGCACGTCTACGTCCTCGACACCGGGCTGGACGTGAACCACCCCGAATTCGCCGGCCGGGTCGGCGAGGGTTTCTCGGCGACCGGCGACGGTGTCCTGGACGATGACGGTCACGGCACGCATGTCACCGGCACGATCGGCGGGACGGAATTCGGCGTGGCCCGGCGGGTGACGCTCCACCCCGTTCGCGTTCTGAGAAACGGAGCCGGCTCCGACTCGACCGTCATCGCCGGGATCGAATGGGTCGCCGGGAACGCG
>JAZGDH010000342.1:0-2481 GCA_036477555.1 Acidobacteriota bacterium | reverse complement strand
CCCTCCTGGTGGTAGGCGCGGAACGTCCCCTCGGAGCGGTGACGGCCCCGAACATCCTGCACAACCACGGCGTACCCGAAGCGCGGCCCCCGGCTGAGCGTCAGCTCCCAACTTTCGAGCAGGCCTTCCTTTCCGTACGGCGTGCGATAAAGGAGCACCGGATACTTCCCGTTCCCGGCCGGCCGGTACAGGTCGGCTCGGAGAACCACCCCGTCGCGCATCGGAATCTCGATGTCCAGTTCCACCACCAGGTTGGGATGGGGCGCGAAGGCGGCGCCCCCGCTGGAGGCGACCTCATCGGCGCCAGTCACCGACTCGGAGTCCAGCGATCGATCGGCGCTGCATCCGCCACTCAGCAGCGGCAGGATGAAGAGGATCGGCACGATCCGCAGGCGAGCGGACATCCACTCGCGCATTATTTCCTCCAGAACGCCGGTGTCAGGATGACGAGGACGGTGTAGAACTCGAGCCGGCCGGCCAGCATGCAGCCGGTCAGGACCCACTTGCCGAGCATCGGCAGGTGCGCGTAGGTGTCAACCGGCCCGACCCCTCCGAGTCCCGGTCCGATGTTGAACATCGAGGCGGCGACGGCGGCGATGGCGGTCAGGACGTCGACCCCGACGGCCGCCAGCAGGCCGCAGGCGACGAAGTTGATCACGAACGCCAGGTAGACGAGATTGAGGAGGCTCTGCACCGTCTCCTCGGGGATCACCTGCCCGCCCAGCCGCACGGCGAAGACGCCGCGCCGCTCGACCATCCG
The DNA here is from genome assembly GCA_036477555.1 of Acidobacteriota bacterium. Classification (GTDB taxonomy): domain Bacteria; phylum Acidobacteriota; class Polarisedimenticolia; order Gp22-AA2; family Gp22-AA2; genus JAPUIN01. Next base: position 1,721 of record JAZGDH010000342.1, on the reverse strand, counting down.
CTTGAACTCGCGGTCGACGACACGCGTCAGCAGCAGGATGCGCGAGATCTTCATCCCGCCGGCCGTCGAGCCGGTGCAGCCACCGATGAACATCAGGGCCAGAATAATCAACTGCGGGAGAGGAGGCCATATCGCGAAGTTGTCGGTCACGAAGCCGGTCGTCGTGACGATCGACGTGACCTGGAACAGGGCGACGCGCATCGCCAGCGCCGGCGCGTAACCGGATCGCCAGATCAGGATCCCGCAGACAACCAGAGTGGCCGCGCCGATCAGCAGAAGGTAATAGCGGATCTCGACATCGGCGAAGACGCTCCTCGGCCGGCGCTCCACCCACAGCCGGTAGTGCTGAACGAAGCTGACCCCGGCCAGCAGCATGAACAGGACGATGATCAGCTCGATCGCCGGGCTGTCGAATCCTGCGATGCTGTCGGTTCTGGTCGAGAAGCCGGCCGTCCCGAGGGTCGAGAAGGTGTGACAGAGGGCATCGAAGCGGCTCATCCCGGCCCAGCGCAGCGCGAGATACTCGATGACGGTCAGCGCGAAGTAGATTTTCCACAACGCGGAAGCGGTCTCGGCGATGCGCGGCTTGAGTTTTTCCGACTTGGCGCCCGAGAACTCCGCCCGGTAAAGCTGCATGCCTCCGTGCCCCAGCAGCGGCAGGATGGCGACGCCGAGCAGGACGATCCCCATCCCCCCGAGCCAGTGGGTGAAGCAGCGCCAGAACTGGAGCGGCTCGGGGAGGACTTCGACTTTCACGAGCACCGTGGCGCCGGTCGTCGTGAAGCCGGAGACGGCCTCGAAGAAAGCGTCGGTGAAGTTGTTGAAATGGGCGGAGAGGTAGAACGGCAGCGATCCGAAGAGGCAGATGCCGACCCAGGTGGCGACGACGAGCAGCAGCCCCTCGCGCCGGGTCAGCTCGCGTGCGTGCCGGCGGAAGCGGAGGACACAGAATCCCCCGGCGGCCGCCGTGGCGACGGCAGAAGTGGCGAGCGGCCGGAGCCCTTCCCCGCCCGTCAGCAGACCGTAGGCGATCGGCACGAGCATCGTGCCGGCGAGGGCCAGGAGGAACTGGCCCAGGACGTAGGCGATGGCCCTGAGGCGGATCAGGCGGTTTCCCTCTTCGGTTCGACGAGGAACTCCGACTCGAGCTCGGGCACGGCGCTCTCGAGGGCGAAGAAGATGACGCGATCGCGCGCCTGGATCGATACTTCGCCACGCGGCACGATCACCTCGCCGTCCGGCCTGACGATGGCGCCGACGATCGCCCCACGGGGGAACCGGATGTCGCGTAGCCTGCGGCCGACGTACTTCTTACTGTCGGTGGCGATCAGCTCGATCGCCTCCGCTTCCTCCTCACGGAACGTCGTCACGGAGAGCACCCTTCCCTTGCGCACGAACTGCAGGATTCGATCGACGGCAGCGATCCGGGGCGCGATCGTCGCGTTAATGCCGAGGCGCTGGGCCATCGCGAGGTAGTGCGGCCGGTTGATCAGGGCGACCACCTTCCTGGCATCGAGGCGGCGCGCGAGCAGGCACGCAATGATATTCACCTCGTCCTCGTTGGTCAGCGCCAGGAACGCGTCGACACCCGCGATGTTCTCCTCTTCCAGCGTGGCCTGATCGGTGCCGTCGCCGTTGATGACGATCGTCCGGTCGAGGATCGCCGCGATCTTCTCGCATCTCGCCGCGTCCCTCTCGAACAGCTTGGCCTGCACGCGCTG
>JAZGDH010000341.1:0-4443 GCA_036477555.1 Acidobacteriota bacterium | reverse complement strand
CGGTGAATCGGCGCACGCGCAGGAGACGACGGTGCGGGCGTCGGTCGACCGCGTCCGGATTCGCACCGGTGACCGGATCACCCTCACGATCGATATCGAGGGAGGCTCTTCCGATCAGGCGACGGCGCCCGATCTCTCGCGCATCGTCGACTTCGATGTCGTGGGAGGGCCCTCGGTCTCCACGAGATTTCAGTGGGTCAACGGCCGCAGCACCTCCGCCAAGCGATTCCGATACTCACTCAGGCCGCGCAAGGTGGGTCGCCTCCGGATCCCTCCGATCGGCCTGCTGATCGCGGGGCGGACCTACTCCACCCGTGCGCTCGCCGTGGAGGTCATTCGAGCGGGCGGACGTCCCGGATCGGGCTACGGGCGCGGCCCCGGGAATCAGTTGCCGGTACCTGGTCGACCGGGCCCCGATGATCCGTCGCGGACGAACGACGACGTCCGGGTGCAAGCCGAGGTCGACCTGAGCGAAGTGTTCGTGGGGCAGCAGGTGACCATGGCGTTTCTGCTCGACACCCAGCCCGACCTGCTGGGGGTCGCGCTGCAGGCCTCGCCGGCATTCCCCGGATTCTGGGCCGAAGAGGTCAAGCTGCCCGACAACTTCGACGCGCGCCGGGTCCAGGTTGCGGGGCTGCCCTATACTCGTTACACACTGATGAAGCGCGCGCTGTTCCCGACGCGTACCGGCGAACTGACGATCCCGGCGGTCACCTACCAGGTCCAGGTGCGCAGGCGTCCCACCGATCCGATCCAGTCCTTTTTCTTTTCGCCGATCGACACGCTGATGCGATCGACGCAGCCTGTGACGATCCGCGTGCTGCCGCTGCCCGACGAAGAGCAACCGCCGGGATTTGCGGGCGCGGTCGGCGATTTCGCCCTCTCGGTGACCGCCGATCGGACCGAGTCGCTCGTCAATGATGCCATCGGGCTCAAGGTGAGGGTCGCAGGGGAGGGGAATCTGAGCGCCGTGTCGGCTCCGCCGCTGCCCGATCTCGCTGATTTCAAGCAGTACCCGCCGAGGGTGGCGTCGCAGTCGAGTGTGCGGCGGGATCGCCTGCGCGGGGAGAAGGTGTGGGACTACGTGCTGATCCCGATGGCGCCCGGCGAACAGACGATCGCGCCGGTGCGGTTTTCATTCTTCGATCCCTCGGAGAATAAATATCGGACGGTCTGGAGCGCGCCGATCACGATTCAGGTGGCGCGCGGCGAGGGGCAGGAGGGATCGCCTTACGGGACAGTGGCACAGAGCGACGTCAGGCGATTACGCCACGACATCAACTACATCAAGCTGGCGTCCGACGGTCTGAGGGATCAGTCGCGACCCTTCTACGGGGCCGCCTGGTTCACTCTGCTGCTCCTGATCCCGGTGGCGGCCGATGTCGGGATCTTCGCTTTTGCTCTGCGGCGTGACCACTGGCGGGCGAACGCCCGATTCCGGAAGCAGCGGCGCGCGCGCAGGACGGCACGCCGCAGACTCAAGGAGGCGTCACGCCGGATGATCCCGACGATGTCGCGCGCCTTCTATGCATCGCTCGCCCAGGCGCTCACCGAATACGTCGCCGACAAGTTCAATACCCCTGCGGCCGGGCTGACGCATCAGCTCATCGAAGAGCTGTTCTCCTCGCGCGGGGTGCCGGAGCATCTCCGCCGCAGCTTCCATCGCACCCTGGAGAGTTGTGATTTTGCGCGGTTCGCGCCGGGCGCCGCCGATGCGCAGCAGATGACCCGTGTCCTCAAGGGTGCCGAGGAGACACTCGCCGCTCTTGATCGATCGCTTTCGGCATGAGCGCGCGGCGCGCATGTCTCACGATCGCGCTTCTCTGCGCCATGTGCGCCACGGGGGAGGCGCTGGCCTCCTCGCCTCTGGAGCTCTTCGAACAGGGGAACACCGCCTACGAGGAGAGTCGCTACGACGACGCGGCCTCCGCCTACGAGCAGATCCTGCAGTACGGTGTGCAGGACGCCCGGGTTCATTACAATCTGGGGAACGCCCGATTCAAGGCGGGACATCTCGGGATCGCCATCCTGCACTATGAGCGTGCGCTCCGTCTCGATCCGACCGATCCGGAGGCGCGCGAGAACCTGGAATTTGCCCGCGGGCTGATCAGGGATCGGATCGATGCCCCGGAAATACCGTATCCCATGCTCGCCGTGCGGACCTGGCTCGACACCAAATCGCCCGGTGTGAACGCAATCGTTTTTCTCTTCATCTATATCACCGCCGCGACGCTGCTCGGTGCACTGGCGCTGGCGCGCGGATCGGCCTGGCGGCAGTCCCTCGCCTACGGGTCGCTCGTGGCGTGGATCGTCGCGGCGCTGTGCGGCGGCGCGCTCTACTACAGGGTGAACCAGATGAGGGCCGACCGTGCAATCGTGATGGAGGAGCTGCTCGAGGTCCGCAGCGGCCCTGCCGCGGATAACACGGTACTGTTCACGGTGCACGAGGGAACACGACTCGAGATCCGCAACAGGCTGGGAGACTGGTACCAGATCAGCCTGCCGAATGCGCTCAGCGGCTGGGTGCCGGCCGAAGGGCTGGAGCGGGTGTGATCGGAATCTACATTCATGTGCCGTACTGCTCGGTGCGATGCAGCTACTGCGACTTTTATCTGGTGGCCGGACACCGCCCCGATACGGGGCCGTTCGTCCGTTCCCTGGCCCGCGAGATCCGTTCCATCGAGGGTCCGCTGCACGGTCGAGGGGTCGACACGGTGCATTTCGGCGGCGGCACGCCTTCGCTGCTCGCGCCGCGCGATCTCGAAGGGATCCTCGATACGATTCGCGGGACGTTTCGCCTGGCGGAGAATGCGGAGATCGGACTGGAGGTCAATCCGGAGGACGTCGATGCACGCTGGCTGGAGCGGATCGTCGGTGCGGGGGTCAACCGGCTGAGTCTCGGCGTGCAGAGCCTTGACGACGGCCAGCTGCGCATGATGCGCCGACCGCACTCGTCGGCCCGGGCGATCGCCGCGATCTCCGCGGCGGTACGATCGGGCGCGCGCAGCGTCGGGGTCGATCTCATGCTCGGGATGCCCGACCAGGGCGAGGCCGGGGCGCTGGGCGGGATCGACCGGATGATTTCCGCCGGTGTCTCGCACGTCTCGATTTACCTGCTCGAATTGCATGAGCGGACACGTCTCGGCCGGTCGATCCGGCTCGGGCGCGTGACGCCGATGGAGGACGATGCGGCCGCCGCCCTCTTCGAACGTGCGGCCGATGCGCTCACCCGGGCCGGGTTCGATCATTACGAGGTGTCAAACTTCGCCAGGCCAGGTCATCGCAGCCGTCACAACCTGAAGTACTGGACCGACCAGGAATACGTGGGGTTCGGCCCCGCGGCGCACTCCTACCTGGGCGGGAGACGGTTCCACAACCCGCATGATCTGGCCACCTATCTGAGGCAGGGTGGTGAAAGTATCGAGAGGATCGAAGACCCGCAGCCACGGGCGGTGCGGGGGTTCGAAGCTCTGTGCGCCGGGCTGCGGCTTTGCGACGGGGTCGACCTCGACGAACTGCGGGGCCGGTACGGACCGACCGTTCCATCCCCCGGGGATCCGCGTCTGGGTGAACTGCTCGAGGCGGGTCTTGTCTCAATCGAAGGAACGCGCTTGCGCATTGCGGAAAGAGCACGGCTGGTCTCGAACGAGATCCTCACACGGCTGCTCGGACAGGCTCCCGGGCCGCGTTCTCCCTGGGGAAGGGACGAAGGCTCCTCCCGGAGTCAGTTGATATAGCCGAGGGATCGGAGCCGGTGCAGTTCCTCCGGATCGAGCAGGTCGAGATTGAGGGGACCGAGCCCGGGCTCATAGTCGACGAAGCGCCGCAAGGCACGAAGCAGATCATCCCGAATCTCCGCCTCGACCGTGCCGCGGCGACGCAGCAGATCATTTCGTTCGCCCGGATCTTCGGACAGATCATAGAGTTCGAGGAATTCGCCCGAAGGGCGGGGCACGTGAATCAGCTTGTGCCGTCCGTCGGAGGCCGACGACCACCGACCGCGCGGTCCCGGTATGAAATAGCGCCGGTTCTCCGGATGGATCAACTGATAGTCGCTTTCGGCAAATACCTTCGGGCGCCCGGGGGCGGGACGGAACGGGCCGCCTTCTGCTCCCGGGATGAGCAACGGCCGGCCGTCGACCCCCTGCAGACCGCGGATCCCGGTCAGGGCGAGGATCGTCGGCGCGATATCGATATTCTGTCCCAGCAGATCGGTACGCAGTCCCTCGGGAACCACCCCCGGATAATGGATGATCAGGGGAATATGCAACCCCGCTTCGTAAAGATATTCACCATGCGCATAGAAGTAATCATGTTCACCGAGGCTCTCGCCATGATCACTGGTCAGCACCACAAGGACCGGCTCCGGGGATGCGACGAGAGCGTCCAGCAGCGGCTCGAGAGAGGCATCGGTATGGGCGATTTCCCCATCATAAAGAGCGA
>JAZGDH010000340.1:0-2192 GCA_036477555.1 Acidobacteriota bacterium | reverse complement strand
CTTCGCTTCTCATACCGGTCTGCTTCTGGGCGTAAACGATCCCGATCCCGGAGCTTCCGGGAAGGTAGGACCGAGCCGGCCGTGGAGACGAAAAAAGGAATCTGCGGCGTGTGCCCCGCCGGGTGCTGGGTCGAGGTGGGTCTCCAAGACGGTGTCCTGAAGGACATCCGGGCTGATACCGGCCACCCGCTGGGGATGATCTGCCGGCGCGGACAGCACGCTCCGGAGATCATCTACTCTGAGAAGCGACTGCGGTATCCCATGAGACGAGTGGGACCGAAGGGGACCCACGAGTTCGAGCGCATCACCTGGGATGACGCGTACGACGCGATCGTGGCGAACCTGAAACGGTTCAGCGGGGAGTCGGGACCGGAGTCGGTCGCCATCTACACGGGGCGCGGCGCTTTCGAGACCTCGCTGTGCGACATGTTCCAGCCCAAGGGAGTTGCGGTCTCCTCGGCGTCCAACGTGTTGTTCCCGTTCGGCTCGCCGAACACGATGGGCGTGGGCGCGCTGTGTTACGTGTCGTTCGCCATGATCGCCCCCCACGTCACCATGGGGCGCATGCTGGTGAACATGTTCAACGACATCGAGAACGCGGAGATGGTCGTGGTGTGGGGCGCGAACCCGGCCACGGACTCGCCGCCGCTGGACATGCATCGACTGGAAGCCGCGGCCGGGCGCGGCGCGGCCATCGTGGTCATCGACCCCCGCCGCACGGAGACGGCGACACGCACCGGTGCCCAGTGGATCCCCATCCGACCCGGCACCGACGGTGCGCTCGCCCTGAGCCTGATCGAGGTGATGCTCGACGAGGAGTTGTACGACGAGCCCTTCGCCGAGCATTGGTGCCACGGCTTCGACGAGCTGGCGACCTACGTACAGCATTTTCGCCCGGAGGCGGCCGAGGCCATCACCGGTGTGCCGGCCCGGACCATTCGCGATCTCGCCCGCCGTATCTGCAACGCCGGCGGCGCGTGCCCGATGATGTACACCGGCCTGGAATACTCAAACAGCGGCATCCAGGCCATACGGGCGGTGATCACGCTGTTCGCGCTGGCGGGGCAACTGGACGTGCCCGGCGGTATCGGCCTGGCGATGCTGAACTCGCACTTTCAGATCAACCGTGCGTGCAACCAGGAGAACCCCGACCTGGATCTGGCGGTCGCGCGAACGAAATTCCCGATCTACAGTGACTACCGCGGTGAGTCACACGCGAGCGGGCTGGTGACGTCCGTGCTCGAGGGGGATCCCTACCGGATCAGGGGTCTGATCATCCACGGCGCGTCGCTGCTGACCTCCTGGCCGCAGACCCCGCGATGGCGGCAGACGCTCTCGGAGCTGGAGTTCGTGGTGTGCATCGATCGGCAGCTCACGGCGGACGCCGCCTACGCGGACATCGTGCTGCCGGCGACCACCATGTTCGAGATCGATTCCTACATGGTGTACGGTCCGATCTTCCGGCTGCGCGAAAAACTGATCGAGCCCGTCGGCGAGGCCCGCAACGACTACCTGATCATGGCCGAGCTGGCGAGCCGGCTGGGCTATGGCGATCGCTATCCGCAGACGGAGCAGGACATGCTGCGGTTGGCGCTGGAGGGTTCCGGTTTCTCCCTGGAGGACGTCAAGGGGAGTGGCGGCTGGGTGAAGATTCCCACCCCAATGATGGAATACAAGAAGTGGGAAAAGGGCGGCCTCCGGCCGGACGGCGCACCCGGGTTCGACACCCCCACGGGCAAGTTCGAGATCCGCTCCACGATCCTCCAGGAGCACGGCTACGAACCGTTGCCGAAGTACACCGAACCGAGCGAGGGACCTCTCGCGAGCCCCGGGACCGCCGAGCACTATCCACTGGTGTTCAATTCCGGCGCCCGGCCCCACACGGACTTCCGCTCACAGCACCACGGGATCAAGGGCCTGGTACGGGACAACCCCGAGCCGACCGCCCAGCTCAACGAGCAGGACGCCGCCGAGCGCGGCATTCGGTCGGGCGACCTGGTCGAGGTCCGCACCCCGCGCGGCGCCGTGCCGTTCCGGGCGCGTGTCACCAGCGACATCGTCCAGGGCGCGATCGAATGCAACATGGGCGGCGGCACGCCGGTCGGTCCCAAGTCGTGGCGCGAGTGGAACGTCAACGAGCTGACGGATCTCGACAACTACGACGAGATCTCCGGCTTCCCGGTCTTCAAGTC
>JAZGDH010000034.1:0-2104 GCA_036477555.1 Acidobacteriota bacterium | reverse complement strand
ACGCAGGGCGGCCCCTCGCGCACCGATAACGTCGTCGGGATCCGGAACTCGGACTGGTCCGTGATCCTGGGGGGTGACGGTCACCAGCCGGCGGCCGATCCCACCAACCCCGATATCATTTACGCGGAGTCGCAAAAGGGGAACCTGTCCCGCTTCGATCGTCGGACCGGTGAGACGGTCTACATTCAGCCGCAGCCCGAGGAGGGCGCCCCCCTGGATCGTTTCAACTGGGATTCGCCGATCCTGATCAGCCCGCACGATTCCGCCCGGCTCTATTTCGCCAGCCAGCGCGTGTGGCGCAGCGGGGATCGCGGCGATTCCTGGACCGCGGTCAGCGGTGATCTCTCCCGTGGACTCGATCGTCTGAAGCTGCCGATGATGGGCCGGCAGTGGAGCTGGGATGCGCCATGGGATCTCTCTGCCATGTCGAAGTACGGGACGATCACGTCGCTCTCGGAATCGCCGCTGGTTGAGGGCCTGCTTTACGCCGGGACCGATGACGGGCTGATCCAGGTGAGCGGGGACGGTGGCAAGAGCTGGCGCAGGATCGACTCGCTGCCCGGTGTGCCGGACTACTTCTTCGTCAACGACATCAAAGCCGATCTTTTCGATCCGGATACCGTGTACGTGGTCGTCGACAACCACAAGGCGGGGGATTTCCGGCCGTTTGTATTGAAGAGCGGCGATCGGGGCCGATCATGGCGCGGGATCTCCGGCGATCTCCCCGAACGGCACATCGTCTGGCGCCTCGTGCAGGATCATGTCGCGCCGGATCTGCTTTTCCTCGGCACCGAGTTCGGCGTCTTCTTCACCCTCGATGGTGGCGGGAGATGGGTAAAGCTCTCCGGTGGCGTGCCGAACATCCCGTTCCGCGATCTCGCCATCCAGAAGCGCGAGAACGATCTGGTCGGCGCGACGTTCGGGCGCGGCTTCTACGTGCTGGACGATTACACGCCGCTCCGAGAGATCACGGCGGGGATACTGGAGAAGGAGACCGTGCTGTTCCCGGTAAGGGCCGCCCGCTGGTATGTCCCGCGCCGCCCCCTGGGCTGCGGATCGGAGGGATGTCGGGGCGCACAGGGTGGGGCGTTCTTCCGGACTCCGAATCCACCGTTCGGCGCGACCTTCACCTACTATCTGCCTGAAGCGATCCGATCGAAGAAAGAGCAGCGCCGTGAACGGGAGAAGCCGCTGGAGGAGGCCGGCGATGACACTCCATTCCCCGGCTGGGACAGGGTGATCGAAGAGGCGAGGGAGGATGCACCGGCCATGGTCCTGACGGTGCGCAACGCCAATGAGGACGTCATCCGTCACGTCGAGGGCCCCGTGAAGGCCGGCTTTCAAAGGGTCGCCTGGGATCTTCGCTACCCGAACACCGATCCCTGGGCGCCGGACGATGGGAGCCCGGGAGGGCGCAGCCGCCCGGGGGTGCTCGTCGACCCGGGCACCTACAGCGTCAGCCTGGGGCGACGCATCGACGGGGTGCTCGAAGATCTCGGTCAAAGCCAGACGTTCGAGGTCATCTCCATTCGCGAACCGACATTGCATCGGTCGACGCAGGCGGAACGAGTCGCATTCTCGCGACGTGTCGGCGAGCTCAGTGGGGCAGTGGCGGGCTCGGTCTCGGCGATCGATGAGACGGTCGAGGCGATCAAGGCGATCAAGAAGACCCTGCTGCGCTCGACGGCCGGCGCCGATCTGTACGAGGAGGCGAACGGAATTGGGCAGCGGGCATTGCAGCTGCGCGATCGTCTGACGATCAACGAGGACCGCGGGCGAATGGGTGATCCGGGGCCGATGCCGATCGATCACCGCGTCGATGTTGCCGGCCGGGGCGCTCGTGCCTCCGCCTACGGCCCGACCACGACGCAGGCCCAGAACATGGAGATCGCGGAACGAGAATTCAAAGAAGTCGGCCGCGCGCTCGATCGACTGTTCGACCGGGAGTTTACCGCGCTCAAGGAGAAGCTGGACGCCGCGGGCGTGCCCTGGACCCCCGGGCGGGGAGTGCCGGTCACGGACTGATCTACTCCGTCCCGGGATAGACGAGAACGCACCGTAGCGGGGCAATCATGAAGAACCTGCCACTCCCTGCAGAAGTCTC
>JAZGDH010000339.1:0-3320 GCA_036477555.1 Acidobacteriota bacterium | reverse complement strand
GCAGGCTCGCTGCAATCTTCCGCACCGTCGCCGTGTCGTCCGCCACGAGGACCTTCTTCCTGTGTTCGGTCTTCTCGTAGGAATCGGGGGACGAGGAACTCTTGACCGCATCCTGCAGAAGGTCGATTCGCACGACGTTCTGGCAGTTGCTGCACAGGTACTTGATCACCCGCGAGTCGTGATCAAACTCACGGAGCCGTATTTCAGTTTTGCAGCTCGGGCAGCGTACGACCACGAGAATCTCCCCGGTCACTTCCTCGGGCAGGCGTACCCGGAAGGCTCAACCGGCAGGATCAAAGTTAGGTCCGAACCACGCCATTTGCAACGCCTTGATTGGAAACGATTACGGCTTTGTACCCCGCTCCCGCGGCTCAATCGCTGTGCTAAACTGCCCCCCGATCAGGAGTCCCATGCCGCAGCCGCCGCTCGTCCTGAACGGGGAAAGACTGGATCTGGCCGCCGTCGCCGCCGTGGCCCGCGGATCGGTCCCCGTCGAGCTCGGCCCGAAGGCGGTGAACGGAGTCGAGAGCGCGCACGCCGTGGTCCGGCGGATCCTCGAGGGTGACGAGCAGGTCTACGGCGTCAACACCGGGTTCGGACATCTGAAGGACATCCGGATCCCCCCCGATCGACTGGAGACGCTCCAGCTCAACCTGATCCGCAGCCATGCGGCGGGCACCGGCGATCCCCTCCCGGACGACGTCGTCCGGGCCATCATGCTCCTCCGCGCGCACGTCCTGGCGCTCGGGCACTCCGGGGTCAGGCCGCTCGTCATCGAAACCCTCCTGGCGCACCTCAATGCCGGCATCCTGCCGGTGATTCCGGAGAAGGGGTCTGTCGGCGCGAGCGGGGATCTGGCGCCTCTGTCCCATCTGGCCCTGACTCTCGTGGGCGAGGGGCGCGTCCGGTTCAAGGGGCAGGAGATGCCGACCGGCCGGGCGCTGAAGGAAACCGGCATCGCGGCCCTGAAGCTCGGGCCCAAAGAAGGGCTCGCGCTCATCAACGGAACCCAGATGATCGCCGCCATCGGCTCTCTCGCCACGGTGGAGGCGGGCACCCTCATGACCGTCGCCGACATCGCGGCGGCCATCACGATCGAGGCTCTGTGCGGAAGCCACAAACCGTTCGATGAACGGCTGCAGGCGCTGCGTCCACACCCGGGACAGATCGCCACCGCTGCGAACATGCGCGCCCTTCTGGTAGACAGTGAAATCGCCCGATCCCACTCGACTTGTGGGCGGGTCCAGGATGCTTATTCGTTGCGCTGCGTGCCTCAGGTTCATGGCGCCGCCCGTGACGTGCTCCGCTTCGTCCGCTCCGTGCTGGAGATCGAGATCAACGCCGTGACCGACAACCCGATCGTGTTTCCCGAGGAAGGGGATCTTATCTCGGGGGGAAACTTCCACGGTGAGGCGCCCGCCATGGCGCTCGACGCCCTGGCGATCGCAGCGGCGGAGATCGCCTCGATCGCCGAGCGCAGGATCGAACGGCTGATGAACCCGGCCCTCAGCGGCCTGAAGCCGTTCCTGACCCCCGACCCGGGCGTCAATTCGGGGCTGATGATGGGCCAGATCACGGCGGCGGCCCTCGTCTCCGAGAACAAGATCCTCGCCCATCCCGCCAGCGTCGACTCGATCTCGACGGAGGCGGGTCAGGAAGACCATGTCTCGATGGGCCCCATCGCTGCCCGCAAAGCGCGAACGGTGGTTGATCACTCATTCACCGTAATCGCAATCGAAATCCTGAGCGCCTGTCAGGCGCTCGACCTCGAGCCGACGCCCCGACCGGGCCGGGGGGTCGAAGCGGCGCACACCCTGGTGAGGAGCGAGCTCCCCTTCATGGAGACCGATCGCATGCTGGCGGATGACATCGCGGCCGTCGAAGCGCTGCTCCGGGACGGTCGGCTCTCCGGCGCGGTCCTGTCCGCCTGCGGAGATCTGCAGTGACGGCGAAACACGCGACGGCACGAACCGTGCGTGCCCCGCGCGGAACGACACTGTCCTGCCGCGGCTGGGTTCAGGAGGCGGCCCTGCGCATGCTGATGAACAACCTCGATCCGGAGGTCGCCGAACGCCCGGCCGATCTGGTCGTGTACGGCGGGACCGGGAAGGCGGCGCGAGACTGGGACTGCTATGAAGCGATCGTCGCGAGCCTCAGGCGGCTCGCCGACGACGAGACCCTCGTCGTTCAATCCGGCAAGCCGGTGGCGGTGTTTCGAACCCACACGATGGCGCCCCGGGTTCTCATCGCGAACGCCCTGCTCGTTCCCGCCTGGGCCGACTGGTCCACGTTCAGGGAACTCGATCGGCTCGGCCTGACCATGTACGGGCAGATGACGGCCGGTTCGTGGATCTACATCGGGACCCAGGGGATTCTGCAGGGAACGTACGAGACGTTCGCCGCCGCCGCCCGCCGGCATTTCGCCGGCAGCCTGGCCGGTCGTCTCATCCTGACCGCGGGACTGGGAGGGATGGGCGGTGCCCAGCCCCTGGCCGCCACCATGAACGGTGCGGTCATCCTCGCCGTCGAGGTCGATCGCGAGCGGATCCGGCGCCGCCTCGAGACCCGCTACGTCGATCGTGAGGCCGCGTCGCTGGACGAGGCGCTCGCCCTGGCCTCTCGCGCGATGGAGCGGCGCGAGCCGCTGTCGATCGCGCTGCACGCCAACGCTGCCGACATCTTCCCGCGCCTCGCCACCGCCGCGAGGATCCCCGATCTGGTCACCGATCAGACGAGCGCCCACGATCTCCTGCATGGATATGTGCCGCATGGCCTCCCGTACGAAGAGGCGCTGGCCCTGCGCACGCGGGATCAGGATGAGTACGTGCGCCGGGCGTCTCTCTCTGTCGCCGAGCAGGTGCGGGCGATGCTCGAGTTGAAACGCCGCGGGGCCGTCGTCTTCGACTACGGCAACAACATACGGCAGGCGGCTAAGGAGAATGGGGTCGCGGACGCCTTTACGATCCCAGGGTTCGTGCCTGAATTCATCCGTCCTCTCTTCTGCGAAGGGAAGGGACCGTTCCGCTGGGCGGCGTTGTCAGGTGATCCGGCCGACATCGAGCGGACCGATGAAGCGGTCCTGGAGCTCTTTCCCGACGACGAGCCGCTCGCCCGGTGGATCCGGCTGGCTCGCGAGAAGGTCTCTTTCCAGGGCCTTCCGGCCCGAATCTGCTGGCTGGGGTACGGCGAGCGCGCCCGTCTCGGTCTGCGAATCAATGAACTGGTGGCCAGCGGTGCGATCCGCGCGCCGATCGTCATCGGCCGGGATCATCTGGACGCGGGATCGGTCGCTTCGCCGAATCGCGAGACCGAAGCGATGC
>JAZGDH010000338.1:0-2540 GCA_036477555.1 Acidobacteriota bacterium | reverse complement strand
TTGATCCACGGATATCTCGAGGCGGCCGGCGCGCTGAAGAAGGAGTTCCGGCTGCGCGGCGCGCTCGAGCTCCAGTCTATTCTGGGTCTGCCGGGCGCGATCTCGATACAGGAGGAGTCGTCGCTGGGCGAGGATGACCGCGCTCCGTTGCTGCGGAAGGCCCTGGGAGAGGCCATCGAGGCCTATGAGACGATGCGCTCTGAAGAGGGGCGGCGGCTGGCGGCCGATATCCGCGAGCGGCTCGCCATGATTGAAAAGGATGCTCGCGAGATTGAAGAGGCGGTCGAGGGCCTGCCCGAGGCGTACACGGAAAAGATCAAGGAGAGACTCGCGAGACTGCTGGAGGGTCAGCGCGAGCTCGAACCTGCCCGCCTGGCCCAGGAGGTGGCGCTCCTCGCGGGTCGGGTCGACATTACCGAGGAGATCGTGAGGCTCAAGGGGTACATTGAGCAGGCGCGGGCGACCCTCGATGAACGGGCCGGCCCGGTCGGCAAGGAGCTCGACTTCGTCATGCAGGAGATGAACCGGGAGGCGAACACGATCTCGTCCAAGTCGGAGGCTCTTCCGATCTGCCAGGCGGCGCTTCGGGTTCGGTCCGCCGTCGAGAAGATCCGCGAGCAGGTTCAGAATGTCGAATAGCGTCGAAGGTATCGCGGCAGGCGCGCGGGGCAGTGTGTTTGTGGTTTCGGCCCCGTCCGGAGCAGGGAAGACGACCCTCTGCCGTCGTCTGATCGCGGAGCTCGACGGCATCGATTTTTCAGTCTCATTCACGACGCGCGCCACACGGGCGGGAGAACGGGAAGGGACCGACTATCACTTCGTCTCGCGTGAGTCGTTCGAGAAACGGATTGCGGCCGGCGAATTCATCGAGTGGGCGGTCGTCGACGGCCAGCATTACGGCACCTCAGCGGGCGCCATCCGCGAGGCGTCGGAGGGTGGACGGGACATCCTCCTCGATCTCGACACTCAAGGTGCCGAGAATATCCGTCGTACGATCCCGGATGCGATTCTCATCTTCATTCTGCCGCCCGGGCGCGATGCTCTCAGAGAGCGCCTCGGCAAGCGTGGCACCGAGGTGGCCGAGGATGTCGAGAGGCGACTCGCTCTGGCGGCGGACGAGGTCCGCAAGTCGCCACTGTACGACTTTATCGTTCTCAACGATGATTTCGAGACCGCGTATGGCGAGCTGCGCTCGATCGTGGTCGCCGACCGCTGCAGGCATATCCGCAGGGCGCGACGCGTCCGTGAGGTCGTCAGGGGATTCGACGAAATGCTCTGAGGGAGGGCCCGCAGGCCGTTCCGCGAGGCGCGATTTCGGCACGGACCGGGTTTCGACTACAATAATCACTTCGCAGAGGCTGGAGCCGGCGGCGCCGGCCGGGAATGGGAGGAAGAATGATCGACACGGGAGCCATCGGCAACAAATTCGAGTTCGTCACCGTCGCGGCGGAGCGCTGCAAACAGCTGCAGCGTGGGGCGCGGCCGCGAATCGACACGGACGCGAGCAAGCCGGTCACCATCGCCCAGCAGGAGGTTCTCTCGGGGGTCATCGGGTACAGCTACGGGCCATTCCCGGAGGAATTGCAGGCCGAGGCGGAGGTCGGCGAGCTGACCACCGAGACCTACACGGATCAGGGCGACAAGCTGTCGGCCCCGGAGCACGATGTCTGAGCGTAAGACGGCAACGCCGAAGATCGCTCTCGGAGTCACCGGAGGGATCGCCGCCTACAAGTCGGCGGAACTGGTGCGTGCCCTGGTCCGGGAGGGGTGCGAGCTGCAGGTTCTCATGACCGCCCACGCGCGCGAGTTCATCACCCCCTTGACGCTGCAGACTCTTTCCGGTCGGCGCGTTCTGTCGGATGCCTGGGATCTCACGCAAGGAGCCGATATCCAGCACATCAGCCTGGCTCGCGACCTGGATTTGCTGCTCGTCGCCCCCGCCACGGCCGATATTCTGGCAAAGTTCGCACACGGTACTGCCGACGATCTGCTGAGCACCTTCCATCTCGCGGTGAGAGGCCCGGTCGCGGTCGCCCCGGCCATGAACCTCTGGATGTGGGATCATCCCGCCACCCAGGCCAACCTTGTGACTCTCAGGAAACGGGGCGTCCAGGTGATCCAGCCCGACGAGGGGGAACTGGCCTGCGGGGAAGAGGGGATTGGCCGCATGGCCGAGGTCGAGCGCATCGTCGCCACCGTCCTCCCGATCCACGGAAAAAAAAAGCCTCGCGGTCGCTTAAAGGTCGCCGGGTCCTCGTGACCGCGGGCCCGACCCGCGAAGCGCTCGATCCCGCCCGCTACCTCAGCAACCCCTCCACCGGCCGGATGGGGTTTGCCCTCGCCGCCGAAGCGGTGGAACGCGGCGCCGATGTCACCCTGATTACCGGTCCCACCCATCTCGCGCCCCCCGAGGGGGTCCATCTCGTCCGCGTGTCGTCGGCCGATGAGATGTTCCGCGCCTCGCTCAACCAGGCGCAAGGGGCCGACCTGATTCTCAAGGCGGCCGCGGTCGCCGACTATCGACCGGAGGAGCGCTCGCG
>JAZGDH010000337.1:0-2128 GCA_036477555.1 Acidobacteriota bacterium | reverse complement strand
CATGAAGTGTAACGGCCGCTTCTTGCCCCGCCTGCGCTCGTGGGGTGTTCGGCCGTCGTCTCACCACCGCCATACCGTCGGCCAAGCTGCACGGTGACCCAGAAGGGAGAGGGAACTCAAGTACCTCCAATCACTCATCACTCACATGCTTGAAATCCGCAATCTTCACGCGTCCGCCGACGGCCACGAGATCCTGCGCGGCATCGATCTCACCGTTCGCCCCGGCGAGGTTCATTCCATCATGGGCCCCAACGGAGTCGGCCCGACGCGGCGACGGGTAGGATCACGATGGTCAAGCGAAGCGAGGGTACGCCTTGAGCCGGCCACGAAGCGTTCATCTCCATTCCGGGTACTCCGGCCGCTCCTCGGAAAAGGCCGTCGATCTGCGAGATGCGGTGGCGGCGTATCACGAGCAGACGAAGCACCACCTTCGCCGCCATGCCCGCTCGGCCGGGTATATGGACTGGGCAAACGAGCCCGACCCGTTCCGCCGGTACCGCGGCGCAGAGCTGCTGCGTCTCGAGCATCTGCCGCCGGAGACAGCCGAGGGACCGCACTACGACTTGCTCTTTCTGCCGGGCGCGATACCCGCACAGGCAGTGGATCGGCAGAGCATCTCGCAGCTCTTCTACGACAGCCTCGCACTCTCGGCGTGGAAGGAGTATCGCGGCGCCCGCTGGTCGCTACGGGTCAACCCGTCAAGCGGCGACCTTCATCCGACCGAGGGGTATCTGATCTGTGGTTCCGTTTCCGGACTGCACGACCGGCCCGCGGTCTTTCACTACGCCCCTCGGGAGCACGGCCTGGAAGTGCGGACCGAGCTGACCGAAGACGCCTGGCGCGCTGTGAGCGAAGGCCTTCCGCCCTCGTCCCTGCTCGTGGGCTTCACCTCCATCTACTGGCGGGAGTCATGGAAGTACGGAGAGCGGGCCTTTCGCTACTGCCAGCATGATCTCGGGCACGCGATCGCGGCGGTGGCGATCGCCGCGGCGGTGCTGGGATGGGAAGCGCGCCTGCTGGAGGGCGTCACGGACAACGAGCTGGCGAAGCTGATGGGTGTTCATCGCCAGCGGGGGATCGAGGTGGAGCATGCCGAGTGTCTGCTCGCTCTGTATCCGCGCGGCGGGCGGAAACTCTCTCTCGCCCGCCAGCGTGAATACTGCCCGGCCCCGGATGCGATCGCGGGAATCGGGGACGGTGACTGGTCCGGTCGCCCTAACCGTTTGAGCGCGGAACATCTTTCCTGGCCGATCATCGATACGGTCTCGCGGGCGAGTCTGAAGGAACACACCTCCAACGCCGGGTTCTGGTACCAGGCCAAGGTGGCCCCGCAACCCGCTTCCCCGAAGAATCGCGGCCTTTCCGCCCGGCAGGTCATTCGCCAGCGTCGCAGCGCCCTGGCCTTCGACGGAAAAAGCGCGATCAGCCGGACGACGTTCTATCGAATGCTTCAGCGTGTTCTGCCGGCATCATCATATGTTCCGCTCTTTCCCTGGCGGCCGGCGGTTCATCTTCTGCTCTTCGTGCACCGGGTGAACGACCTCGACCGGGGCCTTTACCTGCTCGTCCGTGACCCGGATCAACTGGAGGCGCTCCGTTCGGCGATCACCAGGCGCTTCGAATGGCGCCGCGCCCCGGGCTGCCCGTCCGGGATGCACTTCTACCGTCTGCGCAAGACCGACTGCCGCAAGGCCGCTCAGATCAGCTCCTGTCATCAGGAGGTCGCCGCCGACGGTGCGTTCGCCGCCGCGATGCTCGCCGAGTTCGAGCCGCGCCTGGCGGTGCACGGCGCCTGGTTCTATCGGCGCATTCATTGGGAGGCGGGCGCGATCGGACAGGTGCTCTACCTGGAGGCGGAGGCCGCCGGCATCCGCTCCACCGGCATCGGTTGCTTCTTCGACGACACGACCCACGAGATCCTGGGCCTCGCCGACCGGCGCTACCAGACGATCTACCACTTCACGGTGGGCGCTCCCGTCGAGGACACCCGGCTGACCTCACTGCCCGCCTACCCGGGACCGTTGGAAAGACCACCCCGCGTTGGTCTGCATCAAGGTGCTTCCCGGAAATGATCGCTCGGCCCTCGAGTGGATACGGGCCGCTACCGGGGTCCAGCCACATGATCCCG
>JAZGDH010000336.1:0-2041 GCA_036477555.1 Acidobacteriota bacterium | reverse complement strand
TGTCCACTGGGGCGCAAAGCGCATCGCCGGCGACTGTGCCCGCTGCACACCTACATCGACGAAGTGATCGAGCTGCTGCAGGACAGCCTGGGTCGGATGACGCTCCAGAGTGTGATTGACGGTACGCCGGGCCCCGCATTGTGTCAGCAGGCTTCGGTCAGTCTCAGCGTCTCGGCGGGAGGCTCCGCGAGGTCCAAGGCAAAACCTCGACCCGGCCGCCGGAGAAAGAAGGCTACTTCCACATCGAGATCAAGGAAGCGAACCAGATCGCGCTGAGTGGTTCGGCAGATCAAGCCAGCGAGCGCAAAGGATTCTGAGAAGTTCGCGCGCCTGAATGTGATCTCATCGCGGCGTCGCGCCGTTCTCCCTAAGCTCATTCAGAAGCTGTGCGGGTTGCTCTCGGGGGGGGCAGTTGTGCCTTACGAGCACCTCGTCGTGGTGTGTACCCGACTCGCGAGGCCCCATCGCCGAGGAGATGACTTGCCTGTTTGTGGACGATCAGAGCGACCCAGCGACCTTGCGGAAATGATGCCCGAGGATCGCCAAGCTCATCGCCTCGGTGAACTTGCGCCGGTGGAACAGCAGCGATCGCACGAGGAAGCTCCAGTAGGCGCGCTGGCCGTGCGACCGCACTCCGAGGACCCACAGGGACCTCAGGAAGGCCGCAGCGTCGCCGTGAGTCGGGCGTGTTCTGGGACCCTGGGGTCTGTATTCGCGCAGGAAGCCCACCACTCGGCGGTAATACGACTTCGGTGCATAGAGCTTTTTGACCAGCGATCGGTATCCGTACAGTAGTGTGTCGCGATCGAGCTTCGGCACGAAGTTCAGGACGGCATCAAGATTGTTCCCGGTCGTCTTCTGAAGGATGCGGCCCTCCGTGCTCAAGCGCGTGAACAGTCGCGTCTTCGGCAGGGCGTTCAGCAGCCCCACCATGGCGATCACGATGCCTGTTTCCTGGATGAAGGCCCATTGGCGTTCGAATATGTCCGGCTGATCGTTATCGAACCCGACGATGAACCCACCCATGACCTCGAGCCCGGCATTCTGCATCTTCTTGACCGCGGCGACCAGGTCACGACCCGTGTTCTGGACCTTCCCACACTCGGCGAGACTCTCCGACATCGGTGTCTCGATGCCGATGAACACCTTCTTGAAGCCGGCCTCGACCATCAACCGAAGCAGCTCTTCGTCGTCGACGAGGTTCAGGGAGGCCTCCGTCACGAACGGGATGCGCGCCGCGCGATGACGACGCCAGCCGATCAGCGCGCGGAGCAGCGCCTTCGCCTTGGTCTTGTGGCCGATGAAGTTGTCGTCAACGATGAAGATGGCCTCCCGCCAGCCCGCCTCGATGAGTGCGTCCAGCTCGCGGATCACCTGCTGCGTCGTCTTCACGCGCGGCGTCCGGCCGTACATGACCGGGATGTCGCAGAACTCGCAGTTGAACGGGCAGCCGCGAGAGAACTGCACGGGCGCCGTGAGGTAGTCCTTGAAGCGGATCAGGTCCCAGCGCGGAACAGGTGTCTGGGTGAGGTCCGGCTTCCGCGGCGACTCGTAATGGCCGCGAACGTTGCCGTGGATCATGTCCGCCACCAGGTGCGGCATGACTTCTTCCGCCTCCCCGAGTACGAAGTGCGAGATCTCCGGGAACTGCTCGTGGCCGGTCGTGAACAGCGGCCCGCCCGCGATCACGGGCTTTTCTCTGGCCGCGCACCGCGCTGCGACGTTGCGGCAGGAGGCCGTGTGGATGATCATGCCTGAGAGCATCACCCAATCTGCCCAGTCGATGTCAGCGTCCTCGAGGGAGGTGACATCCATGTCCACGAGCTTCAACCGCCAGTCCGTCGGCAGCATCGCAGCGACCGTGAGCAGACCCAGGGGGGGAAAGGCGGACTTGCGACGCATGAGCCGCAGCACGTGCCGGAAGCTCCAGAACGTGTCGGGTGTTGCGGGCGAGACGAGGAGGACGTTCATGAAGCGTGCCCGAAGCGATCGGGAAGTGCAGGTCCAACAGACCGGTCGAATTCTATGCGCCGGTGATCCT
>JAZGDH010000335.1:0-12868 GCA_036477555.1 Acidobacteriota bacterium | reverse complement strand
TCGCATCACGACTCGCCGAAGGTGTGAGCCAGGCCACCACGAACCGTCAGAGGGCCTGCCTTTCGAAGATCTTCGCCTGCGCTAAGACTTGGGGGTACTACGGCGGCGACAACCCCGTGCGGGCGGTGAAGCGGTTCCCTGAGTCACCAGGGCGAACGCGGTTCCTCAGTGGGAGGGAGGCGGACCGCCTCAGTGGTTGCTCCCCACGGCATCTTGAGCCGGTTGTTCTGTGCGGTCTGCACACCGGTGGAAGACTCACTGAGATCCTGCGCTTGGAGTGGGAGGATATCCGGCTTGATGGGGATCGTGGAGGCGTCCTCTATTTCGCACAAGAAAACACCAAGTCCGCGAAACAGCGTGAAATCCCGATCTCCCCTGAGCTGGCCAAGCTGCTTCACGAGAGGCAGAAGGTCCGGGCGATGGGCGGGGACGCGAGAAAGTTTGTCTTCACGCGACACGGCAGGCGAATGGCTGATATCAGGACAGCTTTCAAGAAGGCGCGAAAACGCGCTGGTCTCGGGGGCGATGTCTCGTTCCACGTTCTGCGTCATACGTTCGCTTCGTGGTTTATGATCAACGGGGGAGACCTGTACCGTCTCCAGAAGCTCCTGGGCCATTCCACCATCGCCTTGACTCAGAGGTACGCGCACTTGAGCCCGGATTACTTGAGGTCCAGTGTCGAGTTTTTCGGGGCACCGGAGCGAACCCGTAGTCACCCGGTGGACACCAAATCAAGTGAGGCACGACAGGGGAGACAGTAAGTTATTTAGAATCAACGTGCGAAAGTGGCGGAACCGGTAGACGCGCCGGATTTAGGATCCGGTGGGGCAACCCATGGGGGTTCGAATCCCTCCTTTCGCACCACCCCTTCGCACGACCCTTTCATACTTTCATAGGAGGCGGCCGAGAATCACGGCGGCCCCTTCGAGCAGCCTTCGATCCTCTTCATCCTCATCATTGAACGCTTCGGGTCGTTCCTGCTCGGCGATCAGCGCGCCGGCGAGCCGGTCGTGCTTCCGGACAGGCACGACACAGACGGAGCGGGCAGCCGCCGCCATCGGTTGGTATCCGGGAACACCGTCAGGAATTGCGATGATTCGCGTCGTTCCACCCTCCACGAGGTCCGCGCGGAGAGCCACGGGAACGGAGTCTCCGGGTTGTCCGACCGGGTGACCGCCGATCGCAACCGCGGCGAGCCGCGCCCCCTCGACCCGGAACAGCGCGAGGCTGGCGTACCGGCGTCCGTGCGCCAGGACGGCGACGGCATTCTTTAAAGCGCCAGCGGGATCTTCCTCATTCGCGAGAGCCTCTTCGACGCGATGGATCAGAACGTCCGGATCCATCAGCGTGATCTCCGTCTGGAACATGTTGTTGAAGCGGTTGAAGTAGTTGAACAGGCCGATGACGGCGGCCATCTCGACGATCTGGGCCTCGTTGAAGTGACGGGAGAGTCGTTCGAACAATTCGTCCGAGATCGCGCCGCTGCCTTGCGTCATCGCATCGGCCATCTCGATCGCCGCCCGCTGATCGGGAGGGAACGAATGGCGTGCCGGGTCGTGAAGGCCCGCCATCGCCTCATCGCTGACACCGAACTGCTTTGCCAAAGCAGTGTGGGAAGCGAGTCAGTAATCGCAGTCGTTGAGCCGGGACACGCGGACCGCCAGCATTTCTTTAAGCCCGGTTGGAACGGCCCCGGGGCTGAGGACGGTCCGAAAGTGAGCGACCATCGTCGTCAGGATCTCGGGGCAGTGCGCCACGGTTCGGAACATGTTGGGAATGTTCCCGCGCTCCTTGAGGAATTTCGCGAACAGTTCGCGGATCCCGGGTTCGACATCGCGGCTGGACAGGCGTCGGATTCGACCCACGGTTGAACTCCTTACGATCGGGCGTCGACGGCGGACCGCGATGCCGGGTTGAGGAGACGATAGCGCTCGACTCCCCGGGGTGTCAAAAGAATCCTGATCGATCGGGTCGCTAAACCTTCCCGCCCTTCCGCCGGTCAGTACGGAGCGTCGGACGCTTCATCTTCTCAGAGGAGGGTTCAAACATGAGGTCCGGGTTGAAGAAAGGGCTGGCGCTGTCGGCGATCGTGATCGCAGTCTGTGCGGCGCCCACAGCGGTGCTGGCGCAGGAGGAAGACTCCGCATCGGCGCCGACGCCGGTGATCGTCGTCGGGGACTCACGGTTTCAGCCGGTGTTCGAGGATGTCGTTCTCGCTCCCGGCGAGCGGGTACACCGGGTGCTGAACGTGGGACGGTTCGGTCGAGTCAGTCTGCTGGGGGTGGCGGAGTCGGGGCCGAACGACGGGCGGGTGACCGTCGTGACCGCCTTCGGTCCCCCGGCGGTCCCGGTGCGCAACGCTCTCGATCTCGTTTTCGACGGCGGCAACTCTGCGCGGCGCGGCGACACGCTGGCGGTCATGGGCCCGAAGCTGCACGTGGAGATCGTCAATCGCTCGCGGCAGCCGGTTCGACTGACGATGAGCGCCTTCGCGAAGAAGTAGGAAAACGTATCGAAGTCGGGGAGGGCCGCCGTCCTCCCGCCGAGCCGGCGGAGGGTGTCGGCAGGGCGAACGGCGGCCTCCCATGACGAATCGAACCGGGCAGTTCGCCCGCGGTTAATCTTCGGAACGAGACTGGATGTATTGTTCGAGGCGGTCTGCGGATCGGGGATCGAGGTTGTGAAACTTCATTCCCAGAAAATATTGCTCCTCTTCGGCGATCGGCTCCACCCTCCGGACCGAAGCGCGTGTCACGATCGGACGCTCCCGTTCCTGGAGGAACAGTCGCAGGTGCAGCATTCGATCGACAGGGAAATCGATGGAGCTCTCCAGCAGGATGCCGCCGAGGCTGAGATCTTTCGAATAGCCGAGGAATTCGCTGACGATCCGGCCGAGCGAGATCGAGATCACGGCCGGGACCCGTGCATGAATCCGGAATTGGATGCCGAGACAGGCGGCGATCACCTTGAGCAGCGTATTCGGCGTCACCGGGGAGGGGATGAATTGATCGCACCCCGCCTTGCGACAGCGCTCCGCGATTTCCGGCCGGTCGGCCGGTCCGATGATCAGGACCGGCAGGGTTCTCGCCGAGGCCGAGGTTTCTCTCAATTGCCGGCAAAACTCGTCCCCTTTGAGTCCGCCCGACTCGTAATCGATGACGAGGAGGTCGGGAGATTCACGTTCGATGAAACCGGTAATCTCATCAGCCGACCGCCCGACCAGGATTCGAAACCCCGACCGGCTCAGAAAGCAATCGACGTCCCGTAACGTCCGAGCAACCTCTTCGAACAACAGGACGGTCTTGAAATAGGCCTGTTGCATCTACCCGACCTCAGGGAGTGTTCATCTCCCGGTGATGCCGGGCCCCTCCGCCGGGGCCACGTCCTCTGATGAGCAAAAAGGATGCCCAGAATCCTGTGAGCCGCGGTGAGGATCTCTAACCTGTTGAAATCATGAAGCTTGTGGGTCCCCCACGGATCGTCTGCACGGAGCTCGTATCGCTCCTGCGTCTGGTGAGACTGAGACGGTCCAGGACAAAGAGCTCGTATCATCATTAATTGTGGATAGTTGGAGATCGTCTCACCCGGGTCGTCTCATCGGGAGGGTGAGACCATGGCCCGGTCCGGACAGGCGACACCCCCGCCGCTCCCGGGGACGTGACTTCGGTGGCCTCTTGAAAGCAGTCCCCGCCTGCTGCTAACATCACTGTTCCATCCGGGTCATGGTTCGTGCGATCGCAGGTCGTGAGTACTTGATCGCAGCCCTCCTTCAACCCGGTCGAATCCCCAAGAGGAACCAGGGAGACGATCGCCGGCATCGGCTCGGATCACTCGGGACACTGTCATGAAGGTCGTCGTCAACGAACTCGAAGGTTGTAAGCGCGGGCTCCAGGTGGAGGTCCCGGACGATATCGTCTCGGGCGAGCTCGAACGGACGTTGCGCGATTACTCGCGACGCGCGCGGGTCCCCGGGTTTCGCAAGGGGAAAATTCCGATGGACGTCGTCCGTCGGCGTTTCGGACGCGAGGTGCGGGAAGAAGTCGTCGGACGGATGGTGCGCGAGTACGCCGCGCGCGCGATCGAAGAGAAACAGCTTCGACCGGTTCAGGCGCCCGTTCTCGACGAGGTGAACTACGAGTCGGGCAGCCCCCTCGTCTTCAAGGCGACGTTCGAGGTCAGGCCGGATCTGACTGTCGCCGACTATCTGAAGATGGCGGTGAGCGTGAGTCCGAAGGAAGTCACGTCCGAGGTCCTCGACCAGTCGCTGGCACAGCTGGCCGAACGCGCGGCCCGTCTCGAAGCGCTCGAGGAGAGCCGGCCTGTCCAGAAAGGTGATTTCGCGGTCGGTACGCTCTCCTGTCGATTCATCAAGGGAGAGGGAAAGGATCTCTCCGATGAATCGCTGATGCTGGAAGCGGGAGCCGAGAACAATCATCCCGACTTCAACGCCGCGGTTCTTGGAATGTCCCAGGGAGACTCACGCTCGTTTGAGACCTCCTATCCCGAGGACTGGAGTGCCGAAGCGCTTCGAGGCCGCACGGTCGCGTACACGATGTCTCTCAAGGAGATTAAGAAGAAGGTCATTCCGGCCATCGATGATGATCTTGCCAAGGAGCTCGGCAAGTTCAAGGATCTCGCCGAACTCAAGGCGGCTCTCCGGAAGGATCTGGAGGAGCAGGCGCGGGAGGCCGAGAGAACGGAAGCGAAGAACAAAATCGTTTCCGACCTGCTCGCCCGACACACCGTCCAGGTTCCCGATGCTCTTATCGAGGCCGAGCTCGACAAGCGACTCGAGATGATGGTTACGGAAATGATCAACCGAGGCATGGATCCGACGAAGGCGCCAGTGAATTGGCAGGAGGAACGCGATCAGGCGCGCCCCGCAGCGAGCGACTCGGTGCGGGCGAATCTGATTATCGATGCGATCGCCGCGCAGGAAGGAATCGAAGCGAGTGACGAAGATGTAAATCTGCGTCTCAGCGAGGAGGCGAAGCGCCGTCGGACGAGCGTTGCTGCGATCAAACAGCGGCTCGTCGAAAACTCACGTCTGTCAGCACTTAGAGCACAGATCGTCAGGGAAAAGTCGCTTGACTTTCTAGTCGATGGTGCTACTATTACGCGCGAGAGGAAATAGAAATATGCCACTCATACCGATGGTCGTCGAGCAGACGAACCGTGGCGAGCGCGCTTACGACATCTACTCCCGACTCCTTAAAGACAACATCGTATTCATCGGTAACGCGATCGACGATAATCTCAGTAACGTCGTCATCGCGCAATTGCTGTATTTGGAAGCCGAGGATCCCGAGAAAGACATCTCCGTTTACATTAACAGCCCCGGAGGCGAAGTGACGGCGGGTCTCGCGATTTACGACACGATGCAGTTTATCCGGCCTGACATCTCGACGATCTGCATCGGGCAGGCCGCGAGCATGGCTGCGCTGCTGTTGTCGGCGGGAACACCGAAGAAGCGGTTCGCGTTACCGAACTCGCGCGTCATCATTCATCAACCGATGGGCGGTTTCCAGGGACAGGCTTCGGATCTCGATATTCACGCCAGAGAGATCATCCGGATTCGGGGAAGGTTGAACGAAATCCTTCAATCCCATTCGGGGCAGACGCTGGAGCGGATCGAGCGGGACACCGATCGCGACTTCATCATGAGCGCCCCGAGCGCCAAAGAATACGGCATCATCGATCAAGTCATCTCTCGGCGCGACTGACAAAGCCATCAACAGATCGGCAGCGCATCGGGACCACGCAGGAGAACGGCAATGGCCGGAAAAAAAGGCGATGGCGAATCACTGAGATGTAGTTTCTGCAACAAGGACCAGCGCGACGTCAAGAAATTGATCGCGGGTCCAACCGTCTACATCTGTGACGAGTGCGTCGACATATGTCTCGACATCATCGCCGAGGAGCGCGAGCCCGAGGAACCCAAGGCCAAGCTCAAGCTGCCCAAGCCGATGGAGATCCGCGACTTCCTGGACGAGTACGTTGTGGGCCAGGAGATGGCCAAGAAGAAGCTCGCCGTCGCCGTTTACAATCACTATAAGAGGAACGAGCTTTCCAAGCGGCGCTCCGAGGTGGAGGTGCAGAAGAGCAACATCCTCCTGATCGGGCCGACCGGCACCGGCAAGACGCTGCTGGCCCAGACGCTGGCGAGGCTGCTGTCCGTGCCGTTTGCGATCGTCGATGCCACGACGCTGACCGAGGCGGGCTACGTCGGAGAGGACGTCGAGAACATCCTGCTCCGGCTCCTTCAGGCGGCCGGCAACGATATCGAGAAGGCCAAGCGCGGCATCATCTATATCGATGAGGTCGATAAGATCAGCCGCAAGAGCGACTCTCCGTCGATTACGCGCGATGTGTCCGGTGAAGGAGTGCAGCAGGCCCTCCTGAAGATCATGGAGGGGACTGTCGCCAACGTGCCCCCGCAGGGTGGCCGCAAGCACCCGCACCAGGATTTCATCCCGCTCGACACAACGAACATCATGTTCATCTGCGGCGGAGCCTTCGTCGGGCTCGACACGATCATCGACCAGCGGATCGGCAAGCGGGCGATGGGGTTCAAGGCGGAATTGAAGAAGAAGTCAGAGAAGAACCTGCAGGAGACCCTGCTTCAGGTGCAGCCCACGGACCTCATCAAGTACGGCCTGATTCCGGAGTTCGTGGGGCGCCTTCCCATCATGGGGGTCCTCGGCGACCTCGATGCGGCGGCTCTCGTGAAGATCCTGACCGAGCCGCGCAATGCCCTCATCAAGCAGTACCAGCGTATCTTCGAATACGAGAACGTCACGCTGACGTTCACCAAGGACGCGCTCGAAGCCATCGCCAAGGAGACGCTGGCGCGCAAAATCGGCGCACGCGGCCTGCGCCTCATCCTCGAAGATCTGATGCTGGACCTCATGTATCAGCTGCCGTCTCGAACCGACATCACGGAATGCGTCATCACGCGCGAAGTGGTCGAGAACAAGGTGGCTCCCATCATCCTGATGGAGAAAGTGGGCTGACAGCTTGAGCGACGAGACCGTCGACCAAATCAAGAAGATCGAAAATCTGCCTCTCGTCCCCCTGAGAGATGTGGTGGTGTTCCCCTACACGATGATTCCGTTCGTGGTCGGACGGAAATCCTCGCTCGTCGCTGTCGAGCGGGCACTGACGGCCGACAAGCGAATCTTCCTCGCCACGCAGAGGGATGCGAAGATCGACGACCCGAAGCCCGAGGAGATCAGCTTTGTGGGGACGATCGCCAACATCGTTCAGAGCCTCAAGCTCCCGAACGGGAACATCAAGCTGCTGGTGGAGGGTGCGACGCGGGGCCGCATCACCGAGATCCGCGAGGAGCAGGGGGCGCTCTTCACGAAGATCGAGCCGATCGACATGAAGTCCGACATCACACCCGAAATCGAAACCGAGATGGGCAAGGTCGTGTCGCTGTTCGAGAAGTACGTCAAGCTCTCGCCCAACCTCCCCTACGAGACGATGATCTCGACGATCCGCGTCTCCGAGCCGGGACGGTTGACCGACACGATCGCCGCGCACGTCCAGGTCGGGATCGAAGAGAAACAGAGCCTGCTCGAGACCTTCAGCCCTGCCGAGCGTCTGTCGATTCTCTCCAGTCTGCTCGAGGGAGAAATCGACAAGCTGCGTGTCGATCGACGCATCCATCAGCGTGTCAAGAAGCAGATGGAGAAAGCGCAGAAGGAGTACTACCTCAACGAGAAGATGAAGGCGATCCAGCAGGAGCTGGGACGCAAGGACGAAAAGCTCAACGAGGTCGAGGAACTCAAGCAGAAGATCCAGGCCTCCAAGATGCCCAAGGAGGCACACGAGAAGGCGATGCAGGAGCTCAAGCGCCTCGAGGTGATGCCGCCGGTCTCCGCCGAGGCGACGGTGTCACGCAATTACCTCGACTGGCTCATCGCCGTGCCGTGGCAGAAGCGGTCGAAGGAGATTCGCGATCTGGGCTTCGCGGAAAAGGTCCTCAACGAGGATCACTATGGGCTGGAGAAAATCAAGGAGCGCATCCTCGAGTTCCTGGCCGTCCGCCGTCTGGTGAAGAACCGGAGCATGAAGGGTTCGATTATGTGCTTCGTCGGTCCACCCGGGGTCGGCAAGACGTCGCTGGCGAAATCGATCGCGCGAGCCACGGGCCGGAAATTCGTCCGCGTGTCGCTGGGCGGCGTCCGTGATGAGGCGGAGGTCCGCGGTCATCGCAGGACTTACATCGGGGCGTTCCCCGGGCAGATCATCCAGATGATGAAGAAGGCCGGCACGAAGAATCCGGTCTTTCTGCTGGATGAGGTCGACAAGATGAGCATGGACTTCCGGGGTGACCCGTCCTCGGCTCTTCTCGAGGTCCTCGATGCCGAGCAGAACTCGACCTTCCTGGATCACTATCTGGACACGGAGTTCGATCTCTCTCAGGTGATGTTCATCTGCACGGCGAACGTGCTGCATCCGATTCCGGCGGCTCTCAAGGACCGCCTGGAAGTCCTGCGCATCGCGGGCTACACTCTGTACGAGAAGATGCGAATCGCCGAACGGTTCCTGGTGTCGAAACAGTTGAAGAGTCACGGGCTCGAGAAGAAGAAGATCACCTTCGAGGAAGAGGCGCTCAGGGACATGGTCGAGAAGTACACGCGCGAGGCCGGCGTCCGGAATCTGGAGCGGGAGATCGCCTCCGTCTGCCGGAAGCTTGCGCGCCGTGTCGTTCAGGAAGGCCCCGAGTTCTCCTTCACGGTCAAATCCGAGCATCTCTCCGATCTGCTGGGTGTGCCGCGCTATCGGCCGACGACCAGCGAGCGGAAGAATGAGATCGGGATGGCCACCGGTCTGGCCTGGACCGAGGTGGGCGGCGAAATTCTAGAGACCGAGGCGACCCTCATGAAGGGTCGGGGCAAACTGACGCTGACCGGCAAGCTCGGAGATGTCATGCAGGAGTCGGCACAGGCGGCGCTTTCCTATATCCGGTCGCGCGCCGCGTCCCTCGGTATCGAGGAGGACTTCTACCGCAAGTACGACATTCACATTCACGTCCCGGAAGGGGCGATCCCCAAGGATGGCCCGTCGGCCGGTATCACCATGGCGACGGCGCTGGCGTCACTTCTGACAAACACTCAAGTCCGCGGAGATGTCGCCATGACGGGCGAGATCACGCTGCGTGGCAAGGTTCTGCCGATCGGTGGCGTCAAAGAAAAGATCCTGGCTGCCCACAGGCTGGGCTTTGGGACGATCATCCTCCCGCGCGATAACGAGAAGGATCTGGCGGACGTTCCCGAGGACGTTCAGAAGGCGCTCGACTTCAAGCTGGTCGAGACGATGGACGAGGTGCTTCGGTATGCACTGGAGCGCGAGTCCCCTCCGAAGGCTGATAAGGATTACGAGAAGAAGGATCTCAACAAGGACGAGATTCCCGGCTCCGTCACCCACTGACGGTCCGGACACGACTCTCCCTTTCCTGACTCTGAATTCGGGCCCTGTCGGCCCGAGGTGATATCCGCGGGAGAACCCGCGGCTGTTCCCCGGAAACTCCTGTTCCTGCCCGCGAGATGCGGGCCCACTGGCCACCGCGAAGCGATCGGACCGCGTGTTAATCCCATGAATGTCACCGAGTGCACCTTCCAGATCGGCGCAGCAAATGCCCGGGACTTTCCGGTAGACGGATTTCCCGAGATCGCGTTTCTGGGGCGATCCAATGTCGGCAAGTCGTCCCTGCTGAACCGGCTCGTCGGAATGCGACGGATTGCCAGAATCAGCAAGACGCCAGGCCGGACGCGTGAGATCAATTTCTTCCGAGTGAACGGAAGGGTTTATTTTGTCGATCTGCCGGGATACGGATACGCGAAAGTGCCCCGGCAGGTGAGGAAGCAGTGGCAGGGGCTCGTCCAGAGCTATTTGGATCGAACCGATCGTGTGGTCCTGGCCGTGCATCTCGTCGACGCCCGCCACGAGCCGACCGAGCAGGATTACGAACTCGCGGAATGGCTCGAGGCGGCAGGGATGCGACGGACCGTGGTGTTGACGAAGATTGACAAGCTGTCGGGGAACGGGCGGGCGAGTGCCGTGAAACGATGCGCCGGGCTGCTGAATCAGGCTCCCGCCGCGGCGCCCGTCATCGTCTCCTCGGTGACCGGGGAGGGGATCCCCGCGCTCTGGCGTTTGATCGACGATGCGTGTGGCACCAGCCGATCGCATCCTCTGACCGTCCCGGCCGTCGAGAATGGCGGGACTTTCGATAACCGAAGCGGCACGCCGGCGCGGATCGCCGACCATCGCCGATGACAGGCCCGAATGATCGCACCTTAACGAAACAAGCCAAGGAGAAGGATAAATCCGTGAACGGAGACAAAATAGAACGTGAAGCGAAGCCTGCGCGCGAGCCGCGTCCGCCGCGTCAGGGACATCGAGAGGGATCCGGGCGCACCCCGAGGCGCGCCGACCCGGAGGCGCAGTCCGGGCTGCGACCGACATCGAACGCTGCCACGACGGCTGCCCCAACTGCCGCCGCGACGGCCGCCCCGGCTGCCGCCGCAACAACCCCACCGCACCCGCATCAGGGGGGACAGCGTACCGAGTCGTCCGGAGAAAAGCTCGACATCCGCACGCTGAAGGAAAAGTCGATCGCCGAATTGACGGAGATCGGGAAAACACTCGATGTCCCCAATGCGACGGCGCTGCGCAAACAGGAGCTGATCTTCGAGATCCTGAGGGCGCAGACCGAAAAGAGCGGACTGATCTTCGCCGAAGGTGTGCTCGAGACCCTTCCCGACGGGTTCGGGTTTCTGAGGGCGCCGGAATACAACTATCTGCCGGGGCCCGACGATATTTACGTCTCGCCCTCGCAAATCCGCAAATTCGATCTGCACACCGGAGACACAATCTCCGGACAGGTGCGTCCTCCCAAAGAGGGCGAACGGTACTTCGCGCTGATCAAGGTCGAGGCGGTCAACTTCGAACATCCCGAACAGGCCCGCAACAAGGTCTTCTTCGACAACCTCACCCCTCTTTACCCCAACACACGTATCAAACTCGAGACCACCAAGGAGAACACCGCGTCGCGTGTGCTCGACATCCTGTGCCCGATCGGGAAGGGACAGCGGGGATTGATCGTGGCGGCGCCGCGGACCGGGAAGACGATGCTGCTCCAGGCAATCGCCAACAGCATCACGCAGAATCATCCGGAAATCATCCTCATCGTGCTGCTCATCGACGAGCGGCCGGAAGAGGTGACCGACATGCAGCGGTCGGTCAACGGTGAAGTGATTTCCTCCACCTTTGACGAACCTGCGACGCGCCACGTGCAGGTGGCCGAGATGGTCATCGAGAAGGCCAAGCGTCTCGTGGAGCACCAGAAGGATGTCGTGATTCTGCTCGACTCCGTCACCCGCCTGGCCCGCGCCTACAACACCATCGTCCCGCCCTCCGGCAAGGTCCTGTCGGGCGGAGTGGACGCCAACGCTCTCCAGAGGCCGAAGCGCTTCTTCGGTGCGGCACGAAACGTCGAGGAAGGTGGCTCGCTCACGATCATCGCGACGGCGCTCATCGAGACGGGCAGCCGCATGGATGACGTCATCTTCGAGGAGTTCAAGGGTACGGGCAACATGGAGATCCACCTCGACCGTAAGCTGGCCGACCGTCGGATCTACCCGTCCATCGAGCTCACCCGATCGGGAACCCGGAAGGAAGAGCTGCTGCTCAGCAAGAAGGAGCTCGACCGCTCCTGGGTTCTCCGCAAGGTGCTCAACTCCCTGTCGCCCACCGAGGCGATGGAGCTGCTGATCGAGCGCATGCAGAAGACCAAGAACAACGAGGAGTTCCTCGATTCCATGAGCGGCATGGCATAGAAGCGCCGCCGTCCGGCGCGTCTCCAGGGCGGGATCGCGGAACCACTGGCGCGGAAGCCCCCCTGCGGGGTATACTGCCGCCGGACCCAACATCCCCAGGAGTGAGTTCATGAAGACCGGGATCCATCCTGAATACTACGTCGTCAACGTTGTCTGCGCGTGCGGAGACGCCTTCGTCACCCGTTCGACCAACAAGGAACTCCGCCTCGAGATCTGCAGCAAGTGTCACCCCTTCTTCACGGGTAAGCAGAAGCTGATCGACACCGCCGGCCGCGTCGAACGCTTCAATCGGCGCTACCGGAAGGGCAAGATGGGCGACGCTTCGGCTGCGGCAACGGGCGCCGCGGAGCCTGATGCCACGCCCGAGGGCGGAACGACGTCTTCCCCCGGGGCCTCCGGCGGCTCATAGCGCTCCTCTCCTCACCCTTATCCGAATCGTGTGGCATCCCGGACACGGCGGTGCTACATTTGCGCGAGGAGTATTGAAGGAGCAGGACCGTGGAATTTCTCAGCCGTCTCGAAAGCATCGAGGAGAAGTACGAGGAGCTGTCCCGCCAGATGGGGGACCCAGCCCTCGTCGGCGACCCCGATCGCTACCGCCATGCGGCCAAATGCTTCGCCGAACTCGAGAAGATCGTCCTCAAGTACCGCGAGTACGTGAGCATCCGCAGCCAGATTCAGGATGCCGAGGTGCTGCTGAAAGACGAGGAGATGCGCACCGTCGCCCGCGAGGAGATCGAGTCCCTGCAGGCCCGGCGGGACAAGCTGATCGCGGATCTGCGCTTCCTCCTTCTGCCGAAGGATCCCAACGACGAGAAGAACGTCATCCTGGAGATCCGCGCCGGCGCGGGCGGTGAAGAGGCGTCCCTGTTTGCCGCTGAGTTGTTCCGGATGTACAACCGGTACGCCGAAGGCCGGAACTGGCAGGTCGAAGTGCTGAGCATGAGCAACGCGACGCTCGGCGGGATCAAGGAAGTCATCGCCCTGATCAACGGCGCCAGGGTCTACTCCCGGCTCAA
>JAZGDH010000334.1:0-6390 GCA_036477555.1 Acidobacteriota bacterium | reverse complement strand
CGGTGGTCGACCCAGTGGACGGTCGCGCGCGCCCGCGTCGCCTTCGAGATCCGTCGCACCAGCGCGATAAACCGCTTCTCGACGCGGACCAGCGTGCGCAGATCGGGCGCGCGGAGCGTGAAGCGTCCCACGGCGAGATCCGGCACGATGTTAGCCCGCCGTCCGCCCTCGAGGATGATCCCGGGCATCCGCACCCGTGGGCCGAGGGTCTGTTTCATGCCCTCGACGCCGTTGAACAGACCGATCAGAGCATCGAGAGCGTTGATCCCCTTCTCCGGAGCGGAGACCGCGTGTGCGGAACGTCCGCGAAAGCGAACCTCGAGCGAGTGGCAGGCGAGCGAGGTCGTGTAGACGCGATTCTCGGTCGACGGATGAAACATCAGCGCCGCATCGATCCCGTCGAACACGCCGCGCTCGACCATCGGCACCTTGCCGCCGATCGTCTCCTCTGCGGGCGTCCCGACCACGATCACCTCTCCTCCCAGAGCGCCGGTCATCCGGCCGAGCGCCGCGCCGGCCCCCACGGCCGCCGCGCCAATCAGATTATGACCGCAGCCGTGCCCGATCCCGGGCAGGGCATCGTATTCGGCCAGAAACGCGACACGTGGTCCGCCGGGGCCGAGGCGTTTGCGCGCTTGGAAGGCGGTTGGAAGGCCGGCGATGCCGCGGCGGACCCTGAACCCCTCACCCTCCAGGAATCGTGCCAGCCGGCCGCTGGCCCGCATCTCCTCTTCGCTCAACTCCGGGCGGGCATGCATCTCCCGGCTCAATCCAGCCAGCGCGGGCCAGATGCGGCGCACGGCCTGCTCGACACGGGGGCGGAGCGAACGTCGGTCTGGCATGAAGTGAGAGTTCTTATCTCTACCCGCATGGCGGCGAGCGGTGTGGGGCTGAAGTACCGGGTGGGCCGGAGTGGCCCGTAAGCCGAATCCTGTTGCCGCGATCGCTCGCGACCGATGGTCATTCCTCTACCTGCACGGTCTCCCGTGCAGGCGGCCGGGCGCCGATGGCGCCCCGCCAAGCGACCGACCCGGGAGCTCTGGGCGGGCCACCCAAACTCGCTCCCCTATTTGGTCTTGCTCCTTGCGGGGTTTGCCGAGCTGTCCCGGTCACCCGGGACACTGGTGGGCTCTTACCCCACCGTTTCACCCTTACCTGGCGAGGAGCGAAGCCCCATCGCCCGGCGGTCTGTTCTCTGTGGCACTTTCCTTCCCGTCACCGGGACTGGGGGTTACCCAGCGCAACGCCCTATGGAGTTCGGACTTTCCTCTCCCCGGAACGAACCGGGCAGCGACCATCCGTACCACTCCGACCCGGTGGGATCTTAGCAGAGCGTCGTTCCGGGCAGCAAGCGAGGAGCCTGCCCGACGCAAGACCCGGGCAGCCTCCTGCCCTGTCCGGGTATTGCGTCGGGCAGGCTCCGGGCGTGTGCTAGACTGCCGCCGATTCCCTCGTTGGAGCGATGCATGCCGGGCGACATCACCCTCGACAAATCGATCCCGCAGAACCTCGATGCAGAAAGGTCCGTGCTGGGCGCAATCCTCGTCGAGAACGCCGCCATCAACCGCGCCCAGGAAATCCTCAAAGAGGACGATTTCTACCGCGAGCCCCACCGCAAACTGTTCAAGGTGATGTCGGGTCTGTCGGAGAAATCGTCGGCGATCGACGCCGTCACCGTGAAGGACGAGCTGCGGCGCCGGGGCGATCTCGAGACGGTGGGCGGACCGGCCTATATCGCGTCGCTTCTGGACGACGTTCCCCGCTCGGCCAACATCGAATACTACGCGAAGATCGTCAAAGAGAAGGCGCTCCTGCGCAACCTGATCGAGGCCGGATCACAGATCGTCACGACCGCCTACGACGGGTCGCAGGAGATCGAGGAGATCCTCGACCAGTCGGAGCGGCTCATCTTTAAGATCGCCCAGGACCAGCTGCGCCAGGGCTTCGTGTCGATGAAGATCATCGCCGATCAGAGCCTGAAGACCATCGAGCGTCTCGCCGAGAACCGGCAGCTGGTCACCGGGCTGCCGACAGGCTTCCCGCGGCTCGACGAGTACACCTCCGGTCTGCAGGCGTCCGACCTGATCGTCGTCGCAGGGCGGCCCGGCATGGGCAAGACCGCGCTGGCGATCAATATCGCCCAGCACGTCGGTATGAAGGAGGGGAAACGGGTCGGCGTGTTCTCGCTCGAGATGTCGCGCGAGCAGCTGTTCATGCGGCTGCTGACCGGGCTGGCGCGGGTCGATGCGCACCGCCTGCGCACCGGCCGGCTGTCCAAGCAGGACTGGACCGGACTCACGCTGGCGCTCGGCGAGGTTTCGGGCGCGCCGATCTACATCGACGACACGCCCGGCATCTCGGTGCTGGAGATGCGCGCCAAGAGCAGACGGCTCAAGATGGAGCACGGACTCGACCTCGTCGTCGTCGACTACATGCAGCTGATCCGCGGGCGCGGCCGGTTCGAGAACCGCAACCAGGAGATCTCCGAAATCTCCCGCTCACTGAAGGAACTCGCCAAGGAGCTCAGCCTGCCGGTGATCGCCATCTCCCAGCTCTCGCGAGCTCCCGAGCAGCGCGGCGGCGATCGGCGGCCACAGCTCTCCGATCTGCGCGAGTCGGGCGCCATCGAACAGGATGCCGACGTCGTGATGTTCATTTACCGCGAGGAGGTCTACAAGCAGACCGAGGAGAATCGCGGCCGCGCCCAGGTGATCATCGCCAAACAACGTAACGGGCCGATCGGGACGATCGATCTCGCCTTCCTCCGCGAGTACACCAAGTTCGAAGAGCTGGAATGGCGTCAGGAGTGAGCGGATCGATCCGCGACCTGCACAGGCCGACCTGGGCGGAGATCGATCTCGACGCGCTGGTTGGGAACCTCGCCGTCGTTCGCAGCCGAACCGGACCCCGTCCTATCCTCGCGGTCGTGAAGGCGGACGCTTACGGCCACGGCGCCGCCCGCGTCGCCCGCACCTTCGAGGAGGAGGGGATCGAGTGGCTCGGGGTCGCCCTCCCCGAGGAAGGGGTCGAGCTGCGCGAGGCCGGCGTAGGACGGCCAATTTTCGTTCTGGGCGGATTTGCCCCCCCACAGGCCGACCTGCTGCTGGCGCACCGGCTGACGCCGGCGATCTACCATCCCGACCAGGTGGATGCGCTGGCGCGCGCCGCCTCGAAGCGGGGCATCCGCGCCGCCGCGCATATCAAGATCGATTCCGGGGTGGGCCGGCTCGGCGTTCCTGCCGCCGACCTGCCCGCCTTTCTGACGACGTTGCGACCGTGGGCCGAACGCATCGAGATCGAGGGTGTCTTCTCCCATCTCTCGGTCGCCGACGATCCCCGCGACCCTTACACCACCCGGCAAATCTCCGTCTTTCACGATGCGGTCGAAACGATCCGCCAGGCTGGGATGAACCCATCCCTGATTCACCTCGCAAACAGCGCCGCCGTCATCGATCATCCACCGGCCTGGCTGACCCTCGTGCGCCCCGGCCTCATCCTGTACGGCTACCCACCCTCCGACCGGATGAGCGCCGTCTCGATCCACCCCGTCCTCTCGTTGCGATCCCGCGTCATCTATGTCAAAGAGGTGCCGAAGGGTACATCGATCGGATACGGCCGCACCTTCATCGCCAAGCGCAAATGCCGGATCGCCACCCTCGCTATCGGCTACGACGACGGGCTGCCCCGCCTGCTCAGCAACCGCGGCCACGTCCTGCTTGGAGGCCACCGGGCCCCGATCGTCGGGCGGATCAGCATGGACCTGACCACCGTCGATGTCTCTCACCTCGACGGAGTCACTCGGGGAAACGAGGCGATCCTTCTCGGCAGCGAGGGCGAAGAGCGCCTCGGCGCGGACCTCCTCGCCACCTGGGCCGAAACCATCCCCTGGGAGATCCTGTGCGGGATCGGCTCGCGGGTTCCCCGCCTCTACCACCGGGCCGGTAGCTTCGAGCTGCGCTCCCGATTCGCCAAAAGTCTGGTCTAGCGCCCACCACTGGAGTTATCATGTAAGAGCGTGTGCACTATGCCCACGCTATTATTCCGTTCGGAGCGTTTTCTTCCCGGCCCGTCACGGGCGCGAGAGGTGCATTCTTGGGTATTTTAATTCTGCGCGTCGTCCTCATCATCGTCTCGATGGCGTTGGGGGCCCACCTGAGGCCCCCTGGCCTGAACCCGCTCGATCTCGTCGGCCCATTGATCGGGCTGGGCGTCGCGGCGGCGATCATCGGCCTCGAGTATTTCTTCCGCAGGCGGAACCTGCGTGCCCTGCTGGGAGGCCTGGCCGGTCTCATGTTGGGAGGGGCCGCGGCCGCGCTGATCGCCGCGCTGCTTCCGCTCGAGGCGATCGCCTTCGTCGAGCCGTTCGCCATCCGTGGGTTTATCTTCCTGCTTCTCGGATACACCGGCCTCACCATCGGGGCCGCGCATGGAGAACAATTCTCCTTCTCCGGCCTGCGCTCCGCCTGGTCGGATACCGGTCCTCAGCAGAACCACAAGATCCTCGACACCAGCGTCATCATTGACGGTCGTATCGCCGATGTCTGCGAGACCGGCTTTCTCGACGGCACTCTGGTCGCCCCGCAGTTCGTGCTCCGGGAGCTTCAGTACATCGCCGACTCGCAGGATGCGCTGAAACGCAACCGCGGTCGCAAGGGGCTGGAGATCCTGCAGCGGATTAAAAAGCGCAGCGACGTCAAGGTGGTGATCTCCGAGGTCGATTTTCCCGATGTACGCGACGTCGATATGAAGCTGATCGAGCTTGCCAAGCAGCTCTCTGGAAAAATCATGACCAACGATTTCAATCTCAACAAGGTGGCGGAGTTGCGTGGGGTGCAGGTGCTCAACATTAACCTCCTGGCGAACTCCCTCAAGCCGGTCGTCCTGCCGGGTGAAACGATGAAGGTCTTCATCCTCAAGGAAGGGAAAGAGCCGAACCAGGGCGTTGGTTATCTCGACGACGGCACGATGGTCGTCGTCGACAACGCCAAGCGTCATATCGGGCGCACCGTCGAAATCGCCGTGACCTCGGTGCTGCAGACTACCGCGGGAAAGATGTTCTTCGGGCGCTCCGAATCGCTCGAGGAGCCGGCCGCGGTCGGCGATCGTTCGCGAAGGGCCGGTCTATGAGGGCGGCGATCGTTTCGCTCGTCGCGCTGACGCTGCTGGCGTCGCCCGTCGCAGCGGCATCCGGTGAGTCGTCCCCGACCTATCTGATCCTGCCGTTCGAGAATATCGCCGAGGAACCGTCGCTGGGTTGGCTGTCTCCCTGTCTCGCGTTCAGCTTCGGCGAGTATTTCATCGGCCTGGGTGCCCGGGTCATCGAGGCCGATGAACGGGCGGTCCTGTACGAAGGGAGCGGCCTTCCCGACGGCGCGCCGCTGATGCTGGCGAGCGCCCTCGAGTTGGGGCGCAAGCTGCGCTCGCGACCGTCAACCAATCGCCCCGGCCGGATGGTGCTGGGTCGCTTCCTCATCACGGAGGGGGCGCTCACGATCTCGGCGCGTTCAATCGATCTCACGGACGAGAAGTCCGGTCCCCGTGTCTCGCGCGACGGACGCCTCACCGATCTCCTGAAGATGCTCAACCGTGTCGCGCTCGACATCGCATCGCGGGATGGCATCGACCTGCCCATGACGCGATCGGCGTTCCTTCAGAAACATGCCGGGGATGTGCCGCTGCTGGCGTTCGAGACCTACTGTCGGTCGATGGCCGAAACGGATCCCAGGGTAAAGCTGAAAGGGCTCCGACGAGCAGTCCGCGAGCACCCCGGCTACCCGAAGGCGATCTATCACGCGGTCCGACTGCTGGCGGAGGCCGAGCGCTGGAGCGAGGCGGCGAAGATGATCGACAGGATCTCCGCCGAGCCGCATCCCTATGAGGCCGATTTTCATTTGACGGCAGCCGGCGTCGCGCTCGAACAGCGCGAGGCTGAGAAGGCCGCGGAGGCGGCGCGGCGCGCTCTCGAGTACGTCGAATCGCCACAGGGGCATCTGCTGCTGGCCCGCGCCCACCTCGCGAACGGCGATCCCGGCGCGGCCCGAACCGAACTCGATGCGGCCGAGGAACTCGATCCCTCCGCCCCCGGACTCGAAACGCTTCGTCGCATGCTCTCGGAGAAAACACCCGGTTGAACGACGCACTATCCATGTGAGATGGAGGCACCCGTGATCCCGATGGACCTGGAAATCGCCCGAGGAGTCAGTCTGCAACCGATCGAGAAAATCGCCGCCGCGTTCGGTCTGCTCCCTGATGAACTGGAGCCGTACGGGCGACATAAGGCGAAGATCGGCCTGCACTCCCTGACCCGCCTCAAGGATCGACCGGATGGTCGGTACATCTGCGTCACCGGGATCAATCCCACTCCTCTCGGCGAAGGGAAGACCGTCGTCA
>JAZGDH010000333.1:0-5050 GCA_036477555.1 Acidobacteriota bacterium | reverse complement strand
TCTCCCTCGCCATGCGTCGCGTTCCCATCAGTCAATCCAGTTTCCTGAGCAGGTTCACCATCTCGATCGCCGCCATGGCCGCATCCCAGCCCTTGTTCCCCCCTTGGCGCCGGCGCGCTCGAGGGCCTGTTTGAGGTTTTCGGTGGTCAGCACACCGTAGGTGACCGGCCGGCCCGATTCCATCGCCGCGGCGGCGACACCGCGTGCGACTTCTGAGCAGACCTGATCGTAATGATTGGTCTCGCCGCGTATGACGCATCCGAGGCAGACGACGGCATCATACCGTCCGGAGAGAGCGAGCTGCCTTGCGGTGACCGGGATTTCCAGGGCGCCGGGAACCTGCACAACCGTGATCTCCGATTCCGTCGCGCCGTGCCGCGCGAGGCAGTCAAGCGCCGAGCGCAGCAGGCGCTCCCCGATGAACTCGTTGAAGCGGCTGACGACGATGGCGAACTTC
This sequence comes from Acidobacteriota bacterium, assembly GCA_036477555.1. Lineage (GTDB taxonomy): Bacteria > Acidobacteriota > Polarisedimenticolia > Gp22-AA2 > Gp22-AA2 > JAPUIN01. Next base: position 4,593 of record JAZGDH010000333.1, on the reverse strand, counting down.
AGCCCTGTGGCGTCGAGCGCGCCGGCAATCGGCCGCGGATCCATGTCGCATCCCGTCCTGAAACTCGGATTCCCTTGTCTGTCAAGGGATTACAGTCATCGTAACGGCGCTTCCCACACCTGTCAAGAAGCGCTGAGGGTGAGGCTCCTCACCCCGCTTATCTCTGCACTCATGACGGCCAGATTCGGCGGATTCTCATCGACAGCCGGTCATCGGGATCGACGCCGTCCCTGTCGCGGTGCGGCGAGTTCGAGCCGCGCCATGCGCATCGAATGATTCGCTGCCATTCATCGCGAGCGAGCATGAGCCGCATCGCGACAGGGACGGCGTCGGCGCCGGAGGACGGATCAGGCGCCCAGGCAGGGGCGAAGAAGCACCGCCCAGTGGGGCGCAAGCAGCCCCTTGAGGATCACGTCGAGCAGCAGGAGAGCGGCACACGTGATGTACCACGTCCCGGCGGCCGGCGGCACCGGAATCGGGTGACGCCCGATGGCGGAGAGCAGGGGACGCGCAAGCGTCACGCCGAGCATGATATAGGCGGCGACCCGCAGGATCGCCCACGGCGGCCAGCCGAACATGAACGCCAGCCACGGTTCGGAACCGGCCGCTGCGAGCGCTCCGACGTAGTAGGACATGTAACCGACCAGAACGGCGCCAAGCGCGATCCCAAATAGGCCTCCCGACAGGACCGTTAGCAGGATGAACGCCCCCAGGTGAATGAGATGCTGCGGCAGGTAAAGACCGGGGTCGGTCTCACGTCCATGTCCGGTGCGTATGTAATCGAACATCTCGTCGCGGTAGGTCGGCCCGTTCAGCACCACCTCGGCGGCCCCTTCGGGATCGTGGGCGGTCACCGTGATGACCGTACCCGAGAGGGAGAACGCCCACAGCAGGGAGGCAATGACCGCGAGGGAATGCTTCTCTCGGCGAACGAGAATCGCGAGGATCGGGTAGACGGCCAGCGTGGCGAGGATCGGCAGGAGGAATCGTCCGCCGGTCCAGTACCCGAGCAGGACGGCGATCGGCGCGAGGAGCGCCGGAATGAGGACGATCGCTTTCTGGATGACGGTCGATCCGGTCCGGGCGGGCGGTTCCCCTCCCGACCCCGCCCCGACCGCAGACGCCGTCACGCTTGCTCGGGGCCGTCGACGCTCAGGAAGTTCTGCAGCTCACGGGCACGGGTCTCGATCGCCTCATTCGTGACGGTGGAGAGTCGCCTGAGACTGAAATCTTCGACGCAGAACGAGGCCATCACGCTGCCATAGATCGTCGCCTTGCGCAGTGCGGCCCCGCTCCGCGCCCCTTCCCGCGCAAGGTATCCCATGAACCCACCCGCGAAGCTGTCGCCCGCTCCGGTCGGATCGACCGGGCGCTCGACCGGGTAGGCCGGCACCGCGAAGTAATGTCCGTCGGAGAACAGCGCCGCTCCGTACTCCCCTCGCTTGATCACGAGGAAGCGAAGACCCAGAGCAAGCAGCCGCCGCGCCGCAACGACCGTGTTGAACTCCCCGGCCAGCTGGCGCGCCTCGGCATCGTTGATGACGAGCCCGTCGACCGAAGCGAGAAGACCCTTGAGGCTGACGTGCTTGGTCTCGATCCAGTGGTTCATCGTGTCGCAGGCGACGAATCCGGGGCCGACGTCACGCAGCACCTGGGCCTGGAGGTCGGGGTCGATGTTTCCCAGAAAGAGGTTTGGCGCTCCCCGATCGCGCCGCGACACCTTCGGCCTGAACGATTCGAACACGTTGAGTTGCAGATCCAGCGTCGTCCGATCATTCAGATCGTCGGAGTACCGGCCGCTCCATCGGAAGGTCCGGCCCTTGCGGACCTCGAGCCCCTCGACGTCGATGCCGCGACCGCGCAGCAGGCTGATCGGTTCGTCCCCGAAATCCTCGCCGACGGGAGCGATCATGCGCACCGGGGTGAAATACGAGGCGGCGACGGCGCAGTAGATTGCCGAGCCCCCGAGCACCTCGGTTGCTTCTCCGTAGGGGGTCTTAATGGTGTCGAATGCAACTGAACCGATGACGAGTAAAGACATGATTCAATCCAGGTGGCGGCCCAGGATCAGACTCAGTCGCTCGCGAGCCTCCGCGGGGATCCGGGAACGGTCCGTAAGAATGGCGTTCTTAAGAGCACTCCCGCACTTGCAGCTTCGCGTCTCCGGGAGGGCCGACGCGACCCTTTCGATGATCGACGCCGCGCTCCGCGCATTGTCGTTCAGTCGGGCAACGACCTCCTCGACGCTCACCGCAGCCTCGTCCTCCTTCCAGCAGTCATAGTCGGTGACCATCGCCATTGTCGCATAGCAGATCTCCGCCTCGCGAGCCAGTCTCACTTCCTGTGCGTTGGTCATTCCGATCACATCGACGTTCCACGATCGGTACAGGTTCGATTCGGCACGAGTGGAGAACTGCGGACCCTCGATGCAGATGTAAACGCCCCCGCGATGCAGGCGGACGCCGATGGAGTCGCATGCCTCCGCCACCGTTCCCGACAGCTCGAAGCAGAATGGGTCGGCCAGAGAGACATGAGCGACCACCCCTTCCCCGAAGAAGGTCGCCACGCGGTGCCGGGTCCTGTCGATGAACTGATCGGGCAGCACGATGTCGAGGGGATGAAGGTCCTCCTTCATGCTGCCTACGGCGCTCACTGAGATAATCCGTTCAACCCCGAGCTTTTTGAAGCCGTAAATATTTGCCCGGTAGTTGATCTCCGACGGTAGCAGGCGATGACCGCGGCCGTGGCGGGAGAGGAATGCGATCTCGCGGCCGCCAAGCCGTCCCAGCACGAATCGATCCGACGGCTCGCCGAACGGTGTGCGAATCTGTTCTTCGCGCCGATCCTCGAGGGCGGCCATCTGATAAAGACCGCTACCCCCGATCACGCCGAAACCGGCCACGGATGTGCCCTCCGGAAGGGGGCGCAATGTAGCACCCACCCCATGGAGTGTCAAGGAACGGGGGTGACTCCGCGCGGGGCTGTCCGGGTCATGCGAGCCAGGATCGTATTCGTCGCAGCGCACCCGCGTCGACCGATCGCTCCCCCGCCTCGACGAGGCGATCGACATCACGACGCCGGGGCACGAGGACGCCACTCCCCTGCACTTGCGGGCGGAGCAGGACGAGACGATCGCCACAGGCGCGCTCCAGATGATCCCAGTAGGAACGCCGGGCCTGCCTGACGCAGACACGCATCGCCAGGCTGACCGCAATCACCCGATCGGCCTCGACCGGCGGCAGGAACGTCCGCTCGACCGGCACCGCGGTATGCCACCCGGCATCGCTCAGCCACCGAGTGCGCCCGCCGACCCGGATCCGAGCCGGCGGGAAGAGACCCGGGATGGCCGCAGAGGCAGCGACGGCGCCGCGTAATGTGACTGCTGCGTCACGCCGCGGACCACCGTAGAACAGAACCTCGCGCCGGGATCGCCAATCGAAGGCCAGGATCCCGAGCCCGTCCAACCCGGGCCGCAACGACTCGAAGCCGGCCCGCGAGAGAGTGTCCAGATGTCCGGGGATCGGACCGGCCCGTTCGAGTGCAAGCCGCGACAGAAGAGGCAGCCGCCATCGGGACACGGCATACGCCAGAAGGCTCGATGGGGTGAGGTGGCGCGCCGCCGCGATCATGTCGTCCGGGGTTACGCCGGCTGCGCCGTACAGCGCGGCGATGATCGCACCAACGCTGCATCCGAGAAGGATGTGGATCGGGATCCGCTCGGCTTCCAGCCTTCGCAGGACGCCGGCGTGGGCCACCCCCCGAGCCCCACCCGCTCCCAGCACCAGGGCGATGCGCGGACCGGTCACGGCGCGTCAGGAGGCGAGCGGTTGTTTCAGGCGAACGAGGCTCGTGCATTCACCCCGGGCACCGAGCCGGCCCACGACCTCCAGCTTCCCGTCGCATGAACTGAGGATGAGCACCATCGATGTGGTCGCCCCCGAGCGCTGGCTGGTCCGGCGGCCGAGCAGGGACTGATACCGGCTCTCGACGGCCCGTGCCCTCTTGCGGGCCTCCACCGTCTTCAGTCCGTGTTCCCTGAAGAAGTGATAGCTGACGCGCCTCGTCAGCCGCGCGAGCCCCTTCTCCGGGGGCATGGTCATGACGAGTCTCTCGGCCCGCCTCTTCGGCAAGGGAGCACCTCTCACTCAGGGATTGGCACGGCGAACTTCTGGCCAGGGACGGCCTGATTCTAGGGTTCGCTCACCCGCATGTCAACATTCCTCGCACCTGAGCCTTCCCCAGCCCGAGACGGCGGGGATCGCGCCGGACATGGGGGTACATCGGTCCTTGCACACCCCCGCGCGGGCACCTAGATTTCGTGAGATCAATGGTTTAGGGGGAGGTGTGTCGAAAATTCGGCAGGAGCCACCCGAGAACAGGGGATCAATCCGCGTGCGGAGGTACGCATACGCCCTCGGGCTGTGCGCCACCGCTTTCGTGGTCTGGCGCATCTACCTCGTCCGGGATCTTCTCCAGAGCGAGATGCTGCCGGTTTCAATCTTCTCGCTGTTCATCGGGTTCGCCTGGTATTTCAGCTTCTCCGTCTTCCCGCGCGCAAGCCTCTCGATTTCTCTCGACATGGCCTACCTCCTC
>JAZGDH010000332.1:0-3261 GCA_036477555.1 Acidobacteriota bacterium | reverse complement strand
GAGCCCGGACCCGCCCGGCCGCGCACGAGCCTCCGGTCGAGGCGGTCGGCGCCGCGATGTTGACCATCGACGGCTCCCGTCGCGTGCTGGCCAGCCCGGGCTGGGAGTTGCTCATCGGTTCACCCGCGCCGGAACGGATACCGCCGCGCGGTGAGTCCGAGGATGATCTGCTGATCCGGCGAGGCGAGGCGATCGACGAGGCCGGAGCCGGGCATGGACCGGCGCACCGGGTCGCCCGGATCGAGGTCGATCGGGGGCGGTATTACTTCATCTCGGCAGGGCATCGCAATGGGGAGTCCGACGGAAGGGCGAACGTCTCGAAGAATGGCCGCACCCCCGTGCTGGTGATGGAGATCACGAGTGCCTTCAACGCCGGCCCCGAGGAGGGGGAGGAGATCAGGCAGCTGGCGCACGATTTGCGATCTCCGATGACCTCGATGAGCGGGGCGGCGGAGCTGCTCCAGTCGGGTCGGATCGGTATGGTGTCGCCGCAGCAGAACAAGCTCCTGAGCCTCTTGCGCCGGGGGATTCAGATGAGCATCGAGCTGATCGATGGTGCGACGGAGAAATACCAAAGGGCCGCCGGGCCGATCCCCGGCCTCGAGCCCGTTGATGCGCCCTCACAGGAAGGGCGCTGAGGGGGACCACGCGATGGAGCGGGGAAACATGACCGGGAAAATCCTCGTGGCAGACGATTCTCCGAACATCCGGGAGATCCTTCAGGTCAATCTCGAGACCCTCGGGTTCCAGGTGGTGCTCGCCGAGGACGGCGACAAGGCGGTCAGATTAATGACCGACGAGCAGCCGGACCTGATGATCGTCGACGTCATGATGCCGAAGGTGAACGGTTTTCAGATCTGCCGGCGGATCAAATCCGATCCCAAGACTGAGAGCACGCCGATCATCCTGCTGACCGCGCGCAGTCAGGAGGGGGATGTGTTCTGGGGGAAGGACTGCGGTGCCGATGAGTATGTCACCAAGCCGTTCAGCACCCGGGAGCTCGAGCGCACCGTCATGCGGCTGATGCGGCACCGCCAGGACCAGATGGCCGGTCTCCCGACAGGGGTCAATGGTGAGATGCAACGCCGCAGTGAGGCGGGTCGACGCGGGCAGATCGTCTCACTCGAGTGGGATTTGCGCGCCATGGACATCTTCCGGAAGAAGTATGGCGAGGTGAAATTCAGCGCCGCCCTGAGAGCCCTCCGGGACGAGGCGGAGCGGTTCCTCGAGGATCAGCACGACCCCGGCCCGGTCGATGTCTATGAAGCGCACGGCCTGTCGGTCGTCATCGGCGGCGCGAAGAAGAAGGCCCTCTCGGTCGGGAAAGAACTGGCCGAAAAGCTCAGCGACCTGGCCGGCACCTTCTACGGTGACGAGGATCGCTCGCGCGGATACATCCCTTACCGCGATCCTCGTACGGGACACGAGGAGCGTCTCGAGCTGCTCGGTATCACCGCCACACTGGACCGGCGGACGGCTGCCTGAGTTTTCCCTTCCCCGCCGTTCCGCCGCTCTCCGAACTCCATGTCCGATTCGTCACTCGGTTGAAGCGACGCCCGCAGTTCTGCTATGGTCCCGGGTCCGGAGGCCGGCGCGTATGAAGATCATCGTTTTCGGCGACATCCACGGGAATCTGCCGGCCCTCGAGGTCGCGCTCCGCGAGGCGCGCGCCGAGGGGTACGACCTTCTCGTTCATACAGGGGATCTCGCCGGGTTCGCACCCTACCCGGAGGAAACGATCGCTCAGATCCGTGATGTCGGGATCCCCGGTGTTCGGGGCGATGTCGACGACCGGATCGCCGAGGCGGCCCCGGCCCTGGCCGCGCGCGGCGCCGACCCGGCCGTGGTCCGGTTCGAGGAGCGAGCGTACGCCTGGACGCTCGAGCACCTGCATCGCACGGCCCGTGGCTACCTCAGCAACCTGCCGTTCGAGATCAGGCTCGAGGCGGGCGGACGGGATACGGTTCTCCTCCATGCGACGCCGATCGACAACTCGACCTGCTTCTGGGAGGACCGGGACGAGGATTTCTTCCGCGAGATGGGGGATGCCGCCGAGGCCGACATCCTCATTTTTGGACACACGCACAGGCCATACTATCGCGTCGTGGATGGGAGGCATTTCATCAACGCCGGCAGCGTCGGTTTTCCACAGGATGGTGACGCGCGCACGGGGTACGCCGTGATCCGGACCAACGGGAACGTCGAGGTGCAGTACAGGCGCTATCCCTATGACATCCAGCGGCTGCTCAAGACCTGCGCGTCGCGAGGGTTCCCGAAAGGAGCGGAGCGGTACTTCAGGGTCTGAGATCGTCGGGACCCGGCCCCACGCATTACTCGGACAGATTCTCAGGGCTCGCGGAGGGTCAGGTTCTCTCCGTCGCGCCAGACACGGAAGCGGGGACGGTCCCGAGCCTCCATCTTGACGCTCACGAAATCGGCGGGCGTTTCGGTCCTCCGGCCGTCGATCGCCTGCAGGATGTCTCCCCGGCGCAATCCAGCGCGTCCCGCCGGCCCGTCCGGCTCGACGCTGGCGATCAGCACCCCGGGGACGTCACCCGCTCCCAGGAATTCGGCCAGGTCGTGATTGAGCGCCTGCACCCCCATCCCGAGGCGATCGTCGAGAGTGGCCAGTGCGTCTGGGGGCGCTCCGCTTGCTCCGATCGGGCGGAGGAGATCGGAGGCGACCGTGATCGGAACCTCGAGTCGCACGGCAACCGCGATGGCATCCGAGGGACGGGCGTCGATGACGTGCTCATCCCCGTTCAGGTTGAGTGCGATCTCGGCGAAATAAGTATCGTCCTTGAGCGCGGTCACCGTGACCCTGGTGACATCGATCTCCAGGGTATCCAGAATCTGCGCGATCAGGTCATGCGTCATCGGCCTGGGTGTCGCCACCCCTTCCTTGCCCAGATAAATGGCGATTCCCTGATCCCGACCGACCGCAATCGGCACGCCAAGCTCTTCCGAATCGTCGGCCAGGAGCAGCAGCGCCTTCTCGGGACCGATCATCTGCAGCCCGGCGATGTGGACCGCGACGGTGTTCGACGAATCACTTGTGGACCGGGCGCGGCTGGGGGGTGCGACGGAGAGGGCCGCGAGGACGAGCGCCACGGCCGAAAGGACAGCTGTCCCGTGGACCCGTGACCCTGGGAGGTTCTGCATTGGAGACTCCAGTCTTCAGTTGTGTGACAATATACCAGCAGATGTCGCTAAAAGCCCACAGTAATCGCAGCTAACTCGAAGAAAACAAAGGTGCCCAGT
>JAZGDH010000331.1:0-2181 GCA_036477555.1 Acidobacteriota bacterium | reverse complement strand
TTGGTGGGATTGATCCGCTCGCCGATGATGACGAACGGTTCGTCCGGCCCGATGACGACGGTCTTGCTCGCTGATGAGACGACGGTCTTCATGAGGTGATCGGCTCCCGGTGATTGACTCCGGACGGTCGTCCGGCGACGACGGCGGATAGTTCCTTGGACGCCAGGATCTGAGAAGCGGGAGCGAGCCCGGAGCGCGAGACGATCTCCGCCACCGCCGCCTCCCAGTGTATTGGCATGAGGTGGAACCCGGCAATGCCGGAAATCCCCCGGACCTGCTCGATAATCTCGCAGCAGATTTTCAGCCCCTCTTCTTCACGACGGGTGCGATCGGTCCCGACGGCCTCCATTCTCTTCACCAGAGCCTCGGGAACATCCATGCCGGGGACGTGATCCCTCATGTAGATCGCGGCGCGCGCCGATCGCAGCGGTGCGACGCCGGCCAGGATCGGAGCGCGTCGATCGAGCCCGAGATCGCACACGCGCGCCATGAATGTCCGGAATCGCTCGACGTTGAAGATGATCTGGGTCTGCACGAACCGGGCGCCGGCCTCGATCTTTTTCTGTAGCCGTAGCGGACGGAAATCGTAGGGTGGCGCGAACGGATTCTCGGTGGTGCCGGCGAACAGTCTCGGTGGTGGATCGATCGGCCTGCCGGAGAGATAACGACCCTCGGTCGTGAGGTGGTGCGCCAGAGCCACCAGCTGGATCGAATCGAGGTCGAAAACCGGCTTCGCCTCTGGATGATCTCCGTGCACCATGTGATCGCCGGTCAGGCAGAGAATGTTATGGATGCCGAGCGCGGAGGCCCCGAGAAGATCGCTCTGCAGCGCCATCCGGTTCCGGTCCCGGCAGGTGGTATGCATGATCGGATCAATCCCCTCCGCCACCAGAATCGCGGAGGTCGCCAGGGCCGACATGTGCACGACGCCGGCCGTGTTGTCCGGCACGTTGACGGCGTCGACGTGCTCGCGGACCAGCCTGGCGCGGCGACGGACATCCTCCGGATTTGCGCTGTCGCCGGTGGCGATCTCGCACGTGACGACCGGCAGCCCGGAGGTGAGCGCCCTCTCGAAGGAACCGCTGGCCGGATGCGTCGACATCAGACCGCCCCCTTATCGGAACGCCCCGTCAGGACGTTTATCCATGCGGAGCTTCCCCGCAGCGACCAGTTGAGCGCAGGCTGGATCCTCAGAATCGAGCCCTTCCAGGGCAGCCAGCGCGAGCGGCGTTCTGCCTTGACCCAGACGCACATCATGTCCGGGATCACCTCGCAGTGGCCGTTGGCCCGCACTCCGCCGCACGGTCCGTTGCGAAGGGTCTTGGGGCAGCCCATCGGGCAGGTCAGGCCGGTCTCGTGCAGGGTGCACTGGCCGCACATCCGGCAGCCGAACATCGCTGTCTTGCTGACTCTCTCGAGCGGCCTGATCAGGCGATCGGCGAACCGCACCGTCCGCGGTCGGTCGCGTAGATACGCGCGGAGCCGGGACAGGGCGGGGGACTTGGCCACGTCGATCATGGAAAACCTCCGGGGGGGCCGACTCAGGCGACGATGCTCGGTCCCGGTTCCGACTGCGCGCTCTGGCTGACGGAGTCGACCGGGGCATCGGCCTCGGCCACTTTGCCACCCGAGCGTTTCTCCTGCATCAGAACCTTGGCGACGCGAACCGCCTCGGTTGCATTCTCGCCATAGCCGTCGGCCCGAATCTCCTTGGCCCATCCGGCGCTCGTGGGAGCACCTCCGACCATGACGATGTAGTCCTTACGAATCCCCTCCTTCTCCATCAACTTGATCACCTTGCCCTGATTGGGGGCGGTGGTGGTCAGGAGGGCCGACATCGCGACGATGTCGGGTTTGCGGGTCTTGATCTCTTCGACGAACCGAGCGACCTTCACGTTCACGCCGAGGTCGACGACTGTGAAGCCGTTGGCGGAAAGCATCGTGCAGACGATCCGCTTGCCGATGTCGTGGATGTCGCCCTGGACCGTGCAGGCGAGCACGCTCCCTGCGGTCTCACGCTTCTGGGAACTCTTGGCCAGCTCCGGCTCGAGGATCGCGAGCGCCGCCTTCATCGACTCGGCGCTGATCACCAGTTCAGGAAGAAACAGCTCGCCCGCGCCAAACCGGTCGCCGACGACACGGATCCCCTTGATGAAGCCGTTATCGATCGAATCGAGCGGT
>JAZGDH010000330.1:0-2664 GCA_036477555.1 Acidobacteriota bacterium | reverse complement strand
GACACCCGCCTGGACCGCACCGTCGCCATCAAGGTGCTGCCTGAGCATGTCGCCAACGACCCTGATCTGAAGCAGCGGTTCGAGCGCGAGGCCCGAACGGTCGCCGAGTTGAACCACCCGCACCTCTGCACGCTATACGACATCGGGAACCACGAGGGGGAGACGCTGGCCCAGCGGCTGGAGAAAGGAGTTGGCGTGAGGACAGATTGGTGTCGACACGTGTTGGCCGCGGTTCTGCTCATTTTCGTGGGGAGCGCGGTGGCCGGCGCTCAGGATCGCGACTTCGTCCCCGTCACCGACGCCATGCTCGAGGATCCGGCGGCCGGTGATTGGCTGACGTGGCGCCGCACGCCGAACGGCTGGGGCTACAGCCCGCTCGACCAGATCAATCGCGACAATGTGGGTGACCTGGAGATGGTGTGGACCCGCGGCCTGGCGTCCGGCAACCAGGAGGCCACGCCGCTGGCCTACGGCGGCACCCTGTACTTTCCCAATCCGAACGACCACCTGCAGGCCATCGACGCCGTGACCGGCGATCTCAAGTGGGAGTATCGGCGGGAGATCCCCGACGATGCCGCGGACGTACTGGGCGGGGCGGGGCTCGTCTCCGTCAACCGGAACGTGGCGATCTACGGCAATGTGATCATCGATACGGGCAACGACGGATACGTCTATGCCGTCGACGCGGTCACGGGCAAGGTGGCGTGGGAGACGGAGATCTTCGACTACGACGTGGCGCCAGTCCGGCATACGTCCGGTCCGATCATCGCGAACGGCAAGGTGATCTCTGGGCGGAGCTGCCGCCCGCGAGCCGGGCCGGTCTCGTGTGTCATTGTCGCGCACGACGCCACCACCGGCGAAGAGCTCTGGCGAAGGCCGCTGATACCCGCACCGGGCGAGCCGGGCGATGAGACGTGGGGCGGGGTGCCGTACGAGAAGCGGCTGCACGTGGGGTCGTGGATGGTGCCGAGCTACGACCCAGCGCTCGACCTCGTCTACGTGGGCACCTCGGTGACGTCACCGGCACCGAAGTTTCTGCTGGGCGGTGCCGACTATCAGCACCTGTATCACAACTCCACGCTCGCCCTCGACGGCGACACCGGAGAGATTCGGTGGTACTACCAACACCTGAACGACCACTGGGATCTCGACCACCCGTTCGAGCGCTTGCTCGTCGACACGGCGGTGACACCCGACGCGAGCGCCGTGCGCTGGATCAACCCGAGGCTCCAACCCGGCGAGGTGCGCAAGGTCGTGACGGGCATTCCGGGCAAGACCGGGGTGGTGTACACCCTCGACCGTGAGACCGGGGAGTTTCTCTGGGCGACCCCGACGATCGCGCAGAACGTCATCACCAATATCGACGGGGGAACCGGCGAGGTGACTGAGAACGGGGAGTTGATCTTCAGCGCGTACGGGCAGGAGGTGTTGTCGTGCCCTGGCTGGGGCGGCGGAAAGAACTGGCCGGCCGGCGCGTACAGCCCGTTGACCAACACGATGTACTACCCGATGCAGAACACCTGCGCCCGCGTGCTGGCGACCCCGGACGAAGGGCTGGCGATCTACCAGCTCGCGTCCCGCTTCCAGCTGGCGCCGGGTACCGACCAGCTCGGCGCCGTGTGGGCGATCTCGGCGGAAACGGGCGAGACGACTTGGCTCTACGAGCAGCGGGCCGCCACCTACTCGCTGGTCACGACCGGCGGCGGACTGCTGTTCGGTGGCGACGGGAACGGGCGCTTCCGGGCCTTCGACCAGGAGACCGGCGAGGTGTTGTGGGAGATCAACCTGGGCTCGCCGGTCAGCGGCTTTCCGATTACCTATGCCGTCGACGGCCGGCAGTATGTCGCGGCCAGCACCAGTGGAAGGGTGTCAGAGTTGACGCCGGAGCTCCGCCCGAGTGTGGGCAACAACCTGTTCGTCTTTGCGCTCCCGGACTAAGTCCGTGAGTCCGGACGCGTATTTCTCGTTCGGTCTAGCCATGTCGTAACACCGTTAGGCCGGTGACGGGCGCCGCCGTGTGCGGGCAAGATCGCTGGCCGACCGGGCCTACGGGATGCGAGATTTCAGGCTGCGAGATCCGGATCGGGCCGTAACGGTTATGATGGGACCAAGCTCCAGCGGATGACGAACGTCCCGGGCGTGGATGCCCACTCGACCTGGTGTGCCGGCGGCGACTGGGTTGTCTTCAGTAGCGCGCGTATGGGGTTCAAGGACGAGATGGCGTTATACGATGCCGTTCCCCAGCCGTATGGCGAGATCTTCGCGATGCGCGCCGATGGTTCCGATGTGCGGCAGCTGACCGACAACAAGTGGGAGGACTCCGGCGCCGTCTGTCGCCCAGACTAAGGGGCCGGTCAAGCATAAGTTCCCAGTTTCTGGGTGTCGAGAGAGGAACAGCGAAGGAGGTCTGATCTCATGACGAAGGCGGGATGTGAGTGCGACGAGGCTGGCGTCGGTGTCCTGGCGAAGGCTTTCATGCTGGCGTGTCTGGTCGGTCTCGTGCTTGCCACGAATGTTCGAGCCCAGGAGTGGACGGGGTGGCGAGGGCCCAACCGCGACGGCATCGTGCAGGTCGCGGGGCCGGCGACCTGGCCCGAGACGTTGCATGCCCGGTGGAGCGTGCCGGTCGGCGAGGGGTACGCGAGCCCGCTCTTTTCGAACGGC
>JAZGDH010000033.1:0-2823 GCA_036477555.1 Acidobacteriota bacterium | reverse complement strand
GCACCAGCCCCGGGACGTCGAGCCGCGCCAGCGCCATCGCCGTGCCGGGGATCGTCTTGTCGCAGCCGCACAGGGCGACGACCGCGTCGAACAGATGCCCGCGCACCACCAGCTCGATCGAATCGGCCACCACCTCGCGACTGACGAGCGAGGCCTTCATCCCCTCGGTCCCCATGCTGATGCCGTCGGAGATGGCGATCGTATTGAACTCGATCGGAGTGCCGCCCGCCTCGCGGATCCCTTCCTTGACGTGCACGGCCAGATCGCGCAGGTGGATGTTGCACGGCATCACCTCGATCCAGGTGTTCGCCACGCCGACGAGAGGGCGGCGCAGGTCGGCGTCGGTATAGCCTACCGCCTTCAGAATGGCGCGCGCCGGCGCGCGGTCCGGGCCGTCGGTCAGGACGGAGGAGTGGAGTTTCAGCTCGGTCGGCTTCGTGCGACTCGGCACTCTCTTCTTTGCGGACATGCGCGGCATTGTAGCCCGCCCGGCACGTCGAAGGAAGAGCACGCCGCCCCGCGATCCGCCGGGGAGTCCGTGTGCTCTGCATAAACCGCATCGCCGCGTCTATAATCCCGCTTCCACCCATCCCGCGCCCGGCGACGTACACACGAAGCGAGGAGCGATGGAGAGCGACCGCGCACTGATGACGAGGGTGGGCCGCCGCGACGAGGCGGCGTTCACCCTGCTGGTCCAACGCTTCGGGGGGAAGCTGCTCTCAGTGGCGCGCCGTCTGCTGCGCTCGAACGAGGACGCGGAGGATGCGGTGCAGCGAACCTTTTATCAGGTCCACATGGCGGCCGGCGGCTACCGTCCCGAATGGGCCGCATCGACCTGGTTGTACAGAATCCTGACCAACATCCGCATCGACGAGATGCGCCGGCGCACGACCCGCGCCCGCGAGCTGCCGGCCACACTCCGCGCCGCCGGAGCGCCCTCTCCCGTCCGGCACCCGATCGGAGGGATCGACCTCGAGCGGGCCCTCGCCCGGGTGCCACGCGAGGCACGCGTCCTGGTTGCCCTCCGCTATGTCGACGGGCTGTCGTACAGCGAGCTGGCCCGCGTACGCGGCATCTCGGTCAACACGGTCAAGAGCCAGCTGCGCCGGGCGAAGGGGATCCTGCGGGCGCGCCTGTCAGGTGGCGCACGACGCGGAGCGGATGGCGCACGGCGCGGAGCAGATGGAGCACGACGCGGAGGAGCACGATGACTCGCGATTCGTTCGACGCCAGGCTGAGCGATCTGTTTCATCCCGGGGAACCGCCGCGCGGATTCTCCGGGCGGGTCGTGCGCGCGGCGGCCGCGCGTGCCGCCGGGGCCGATCGGCTGACCCGGCGCATCCTCGACCGTCTTTCGTTTCAGGCGAGCGCGCGCGGCATCACCCGACTTCACCCCGGGCGCCTCCCGACTCCGACCGGAGCATCCGCCCGCCGTCTGATCGATCGCGCCCACTCCGAGCTGCGCGAGTATTTCGACGGCCGGCGCGCCTACTTCACGGTGCCGATCGATCTGTCGGAGCTTCCGGGGTTCCAGAAGAGCGTCCTCCGGGCCACGAGCCGGATTCCCTTTGGTGAGACGCGCGCCTACGCCTGGATCGCGCGGCGGATCGGAAACCCACGCGCCGTGCGCGCTGTCGGCACCGCCCTGGGGAGGAACCCGGTCCCGCTGATCGTGCCGTGCCATCGCGTGCTGCGCAGCGACGGCGTTCCCGGCGGCTACGGGCTGGGGAGCGGCCTGAAGCCGCTGCTTCTCGATCTGGAGCGATCGACGCCGCGTCTCGAGGGGAACTGCGCGACGCGGGTCATCTGCCTGGTCGGCTGCCCCGCCTCACACCGCACCCGCGTCGATCGCCGGATCGTCTTCGCCTCGGTCGAGGATGCCTCATCGGTCGGCTATCGTCCCTGTCGCATCTGCCGACCTCAGGATCAGGCGTGACGATCCGGGAACGGCTGGCCCAACTCGACTGGGAAGCGATCGAGCTCTCCCTGCACGATCGCGGCTTCGCGACGCTGCCGCGCATCCTCACGGCGACCGAGTGCCGCGGTCTCGTCCGGCTGTACGGGGACGACGGCCGGTTCCGCAAGCATATCGAGATGGAACGGCATCGATTCGGGGTCGGCGATTACAAGTACTTCGCTTATCCCCTGCCGTCGACGGTGCGCGATCTGCGCCTGCATGCCTACCGGCGACTCGCGCCGGTCGTCAACCGCTGGATGACCCGTCTCGGATCGAACGAGCGTTATCCCCCTTCCCTGGGCGCTTTCCTGCGGCGCTGCCATGGCCGGGGGCAGACACGGCCGACCCCCCTGGTGCTTCATTACGAAGCCGGGGGATACAACCGCCTGCACCAGGATCTCTATGGAGCGATCGCCTTCCCGGTGCAGCTCACCGTGCTGCTCAGCCGGCCGGGAGCCGACTTCACGGGTGGCGAAATTCTGTTCGTCGAGAACCATCCCCGCGCGCAGTCGATCGGCAACGCCATTGCGCTCGATCAGGGGGAGGCTGTGATCTTCACAACCCGCGAACGACCGGTCATGGGAGCGCGCGGTTTCTATCGCGCATCGGTCCGGCACGGTGTCAGCAGGCTGCTGAGCGGTTCGCGCCACACGCTTGGCGTCATCTTCCACGACGCGAAGTAGGCGCGACAGGCCATCCATTTTACAGGGCGGAATGAAACCACCTCAGGAAGCGTTTGTTCACCGTTCCCCGATTGAACCGGGGTCGGTAACGTTTATAATGATGCGCAGCTGGAGTGGCCCCGAAACGTGTGGGCCTCATGCCGAAGCAGGATCCCCCCCGATCATCGCTTCGTTGAACCCCGG
>JAZGDH010000329.1:0-4522 GCA_036477555.1 Acidobacteriota bacterium | reverse complement strand
CCAGAATTTCGATCAGGGCGATCAGCGAGCCGTCGATCGGGTCAACTTCGGCCTCGGTTACAATTTCTAACCAGGCGCCGCCCCGACGATACGGTCACGAAGCTTCCGGCGGGAACTCCTTGAACATCTTGCGGGTCACCTTCTTCAGCTTCTTCTCGTTTTTCTCCGGTTTACTGCTGAGGGTGGCCGTCGCGATCCCTCTCCAGACGAGCTCGTTGCTTCTGGCATCGACCAGATCGACGACTAGCGTTCCGACGGGGACCTCGTGAACGGTCATGCTCGTCGTTGCGAATCCGGAGCGGTGGTATCCGTAACCGGTCGTCGTTCCGCTGATGTGTTTCTGCATCTCGAGCTTGGCGTGCGTGATGATATACAGGTCGGCCTCCCCCTCGGTGGCGGCCAATCCCTTGGTCTCCAGTTCGGCCGTGACGGTGTTGCGGATCCGGTTTTCCGAGATCGAGCTCGGCGCCGGCGTGCCTTCCCTCCAGGAGAACGACTTGTATTTCAAAAAGTCGACCGACTTTTCGTAGTCGACCGAAACGCTCGCGCCGGCGAGGCTGGCCACCAGAAAAGCGCTGGCGATGACGGTCGTGCGCGCAAGCAACCTCATGATGCACCTCCTGATCGAGCCGGGTTCACGCGCAGGCAGACCCGGGTTCCAGACTCTGTGTACAGGACGAGCGGATGATAACATAGAGGTCGCAGACGGTTGGGTTGCGGCCTGAACGGGACCCCCCCATGCGTTTTCCGCACAGGCTCCTAGAACAGCTGTCCGAGGAACAGGTAGAAGGAGTCCTCACCACCCTCGGACAGGCCGTAACCGAGATAGAGCGGGCCCATCAGGGTCTCCGCCCCCATGAAGACCAGTCCCGCGTAGCGTAGATCCGAAAACCCGGCGCTCCCGACGTCGTCCCAGACATTCCCGGCCTCGAGGCTCGCGCCGACGTAGACCCCTCCCCCCAGATTGGGATTGACGCGTCCGATCTCCCGGTAATAGATCATAGCGAGATTCCCCGAGACATCGCCCTGGAGCCGATCCCGCGGGAGCCCCGACAGATTCAGGAAGCCACCCAGGCGAAACTCGTCATAGAACGGGATGTCCGAGCCGAGGTCGGTCCCGAACGCCAGAGCTCCAAGGAAGGTATGCCTGCCGAAGCTGTCGGCGTAAACCGTCCTGACCTCCAGCTTGTCATAGGCCTGATCCGCCCCCAGACTCTCACGTGAGAGGAGCAATTTCGCCTCGGCTCGCCCTCCCTCCCGGGGGAAGTGGGCGTTATCGAGCTGGTCGATCGTGATCTTCGCGCGCCAGCCTCCCAGATCGATATCGCTCTTGGGAAGACCGGGTGAAGTGAGATCCGCGATGTCGAGAGTCCCGCCACCCGCGCCGATCCGGATCTCGCCGTAGTTTCGGAACTGAACTCCGATATCCAGTGCTCCCAGCAGCCTCTTGTCATCTATCAGCGCGAGCGCTCCGGAATCCAGGAACCTCTCGTCCTTGTCGCGCAGGTATTCGATCTGGGGCGCGACGAACCAGAAACTGGAGAAGTCGAGAGGCTGGAAGAATTCCGTGAACAGGCCGTTGACGTCTCCCAGCTTCAAGATGCTCTTCCACTCGGCGCCGAGCTTGTTCATGTGGGTGCGCCGGTAGTTCGCCACGAACGTGAACTCGCCATCGCCGGCGAGATCGGATTCGAGGCCGAGACCGAAGCGGAGATATCCGGGCCCCCACGATTTTTCCCGGGCGTCGATCTCGAGGATGCTTGCCTCGCCCTCGCGCAGGATCCGAAAGTCGACCTGCTCGAATTCGCCGATCCGGTAAATTTTTTCCAGATCTTCCTGGAGATGATCCAGGGCGATACTTGCACCGGGCCGCGTCTTGAGCCGGCTGTTGACGATGCGCGGATCGACCCGGTCGAGGCCGGTCACCCGGATGGCATCGACCCGGATCTCCGGAACCCGGCGCGGCGCGCCCCGGCGGTGTTCGGCGACGAATTGCGCGTATTCGTCCTCCAGGACCGAGAAGCGGGCGAGCCCGTCCGCGGCGGCCCGCGCCGCTGCTTCGCCGCGGTGCATCGCCTCTTCGACCTGGTGGAAGTTCATGAAGGAGACTCCCGTCAGCTCCGGTACGATCAGAAGATCCTCATCGGTCAGCAGCGCACGCTGCTCTCTCACGTTCCTGTAGGCGAGCAGATCAGAGGTCTGGGACGCCACTCCGAAAAGGTTGACATCCTGGCCGACGCCGCCCGGCGGTGTGGAGACGTCGACCGCGATGAGGCGGTCGGCGCCCATCGCCCGCGCGACATCCACCGGAAAATTGCGGACGATCCCGCCATCGATCAGCATGATGCCGTCCAGTTCGACGGGAGTGAAGATGCCCGGGACCGACATGCTCGCGCGCAGGGCGTCGGCCAGATCACCGCCTTTCAGCACGACCATCTCTCCGTTGTTAAGATCCGTCGCGATGGCCCTGAACGGAATGGGCAGATCGTCGAAGTCGTGGATGGCGGACGCATGCATCGTCAATGATCGAAGGATGAACTCGAGTTTCTGGCCGGCGATCAGACCGGACGGCAGCGTAATCCCGCCCCGCCCGATGCCGAGCTCGAACCGGAACAGCGGTTCGTCGTCATCCTCCTTGCGACGGAAGGAGATATGTTTCCGTGGGGGGGAGTCGTTCAGGGCGTCATCCCAGTCGATCCCGACGAATTCGTCCACCAGGAACTCCGGTGAGGCGCCCGAAGCGTACAGGCCGCCGACAATCGATCCCATGCTCGTGGCGGCGATGCAATCGATCGGGATCCTCATCTCCTCGAGGACCTTCAGGACGCCGACATGCGCCGCGCCGCGCGCCCCGCCGCCGCTCAGCACCAGGCATGTGCGGGGGCGCCCTGCCCCGTCGCTTGATTTCCCGGGCCCCTGCCCCTGAGCATGAGCGACCAGAGGCCCCGACAGAATTGCGATCGTCAGCAGGGTGAGGCGATTCGTCGTCAAGATGTGCCCTTATGACGATGAACGAAGACCCAGGCGAAGAACAGGCCGAACCCCAGATCGATCGGACCGTAAATCACATAAAAAACGCCGGTGAGCCAGGAGCGCTCGAAGATCGCTCCCAGATCCCCGCCATGTTGGGCGATCCAGGGGAGCCAGGTCAGTCCGTAGCCGAGCTTCTCGAGCGCGAAGACGAGAACGAGACCCGGAAACTGCTCGTACCGCGGCGCCGCGATGATGTAGGCGATCCCCCAGAGAATGATGGTGTAAAGCCCGAACATCGAGAAGACCGAGGGGTACAGCTCCACCAGGTATCGGTTCGTGAACCCCAGTGAAAACAGGGGAATCCCCGCGATGTTCAGCACACCCGCGAGGATGAACGTGAAGCGTCCGTTCGACGGCCGCATCAAGCCTGGCCCGAGACCTGCTTGACCAGTACCTCCAGGGGCCGGGTCGCCTCGCCGACGTAGAGGGAGCGGTGTGGGAACGGGATCTCGATCCCCTCGACGTCGAACGCCTTCTTAAGGCGGCGGCGATACTCGCGCCCCACCATCCATTGCTGAATCGGCTGGGTCCGCAGGCGCGCCTTGATCGTGACTTCCGACTCCTTGAAGTCGTCGACGCCGAAGACTTCGATCGGGCCCAGGATGACGTTCCCGTAGTTCGGGTCGCTTCTGAGATCCTCATCCACCTTCTTCATCACCTCGACCACCCGGTCCGTATCCTCCTTGTAGGCGACGCCGACGGCGATGACGTAGGCGGACCATTCCTTGGTCATGTTCGCGAGGGTGGAGATGGTACCGTTCGGGAAGACGTGAACGACACCCGCGAGATCCCGCAGGATGATCGTCCTGAATGTAATCGACTCGACGAGGCCACCGGTGCCGTTGACGATCGCGACATCCCCCACGCGCACCTGATTCTCCATCACCATGAAGAACCCGCTGATGAGATCCCGGACGATGTTCTGGGCGCCGAACCCGACCGCCAGGCCGAGGATCCCCGCGCCGGCCAGGATCGGCGTCACGTCGAATCCCATCTGGTCCAGGCAGATCACGACGGCGACCGACCAGACGACGACGGTGGCCAGCGTGGTCAGCATGCCGGTGAGCGTTGACACCCGCTTAGAGGCGGAGCCGGGGATACGCTCGCTCTTCTCGCCGGCCCGGACCAGGGTCGAGCTGAGCTTGCCGATGGCGCCCCGCACCATTTTGACTCCCAGGTAGGCGATGAGCAGAACCAAAACGATGCGCAGGGCCGACTGCGAGGCCCCCGCCAGGAAATCCACGACGAGCTGCCGGGTTTCTTCGGACCAGAAGTCTTGCAGAGACGGCATCGAAACACCTCCTGTCGTGCTGGGGTCAGTCCTCCTGGACCTTTCTGAAACCGAGGTCGCGGATCGGACCGGCCTGCATCAGAAATCCGATCACGGCGCCTCCGTCACGCTGGAATTCCAAAGTGCGTTCGCCCACCTCGTCGGCATCATCGCTGGCGTAGGTTGCCCGAAAGCGGTCCTCGGCGACCGGAGTGAGCC
>JAZGDH010000328.1:0-7327 GCA_036477555.1 Acidobacteriota bacterium | reverse complement strand
TTCTCGACCTCAGAGAGTGCCGAAAGTCGCTCTGGCTCACAGTCGAGGGGGAAGAGTGCCGCCGACTCCGATCGGAGGGTGGAGCGCAGGCGCAGATAGGACGACAGGATCTCGCGATGCGAGGCATCGCGGCCGACCTCGAGAATCCGGTGGGCATCGCGCGACCCCCGGGAGGCGGAGTCCCATCCCCACCACCGATCCCGGGCCTCGGGGCCGCGCCCCATGACGGCAATCTCCTCGACCGCAGCGCGGAACGATTCCGCGGTTCCTGATCGCGGGTAGGTGACCAGGAAAGGACGCCGCGACTTGACCGTCCGCACCAGGACGGGGTCATACGGGATCACACCGGCAGAGTGGATCGGCAGCCCCAGGAAGCGATCGCAGATGACCCGGATGGCCTCCCCGAGCTGGGCGTCGTCATGGCCGCGGGCCTGGTTGATGATCAGGTGGGGCAGATACATCTCCAGATGGGAGCGCAGGGCGTCGGCGGCGACGATGTCGATACGGGCCAGCTCCTCCAGAATCTCGTGCGGTCGATCGTGCCGCGGGCGGCACCTGGGATCGAGGACCATGTCGACCGACGCATGGAAGCCGAGCGCCCGGCCGAGGCGGCGCAGGCGTCGGCGAAAGGCGGCCAGCATGAAGCGGTATCCGTTTTCAATCGACGTCGGCTCGGGCAGAACGACCATGACGCCCCGGTCGGCGATCGAGAATAGATCGAGAACGTTCAGGGAGGTTCCGGCGCCGAGATCGACGATGACGACGTCGGCCTGGAGTTCCAGGATCACTTTCATGAGTCGCGTCTTCTGGAAATACTTGAGACTCTCCGCCTCCAGCCCGTTGCGCGCGCCGCTGATCAGGCGCAGGCGGGGGACTCCGGTCTCCACCGCCGCCTCGTCGAGCGATGCGACCCGTCGCTCGAGAAAATCCCCGAGCCCGACACGGGGCGGATCCAGACCGAGAAAGGTATGGAGGTTGGGAGCGCCCAGGTCACCGTCGATCAGGACGACCCGGCGACCCATCTGGGCGAGATGAATTCCGAAGCTGGCGGCGACGAGGGACTTGCCGGTCCCTCCCTTGCCGCCGCCGATAGCCCAGACCTGCGGGCGATCCGCGATACCGTCATTGTGCATCGACATGGTTTCCCTGGAGCAGAAAATTCCGATGGGATCCCTATACGACTGCCGTGGCGGGTGTGCAACCGGCAGATTTCTGACGATACGCTCCCCGTTACGAATTGGTTATCGTTTCCGGTCGGCGCGGCCCGACGTCGCGCGGGCAGGGGGTTGTCAATCGCGACTACATGGGGTAGAAGCTCGCGGACAGGATCCTGGTCTCTCTGGCGGGGGGTGCATCATGCGATTCGGATCGATGGTCGTGGCTGTCGCCCTGCTGGGCGCGCCCGGGGTGGCGCTGGCCCAGGATCCCGGCGGTGGAGTAAGAACACCCGGCTTCGAGCGGGACGCACGAAGACTGTTCCAGAGGTTCGTCGAGGACGCGGCGATTATGCCGGGCGGGTGGATCGAGGGGCGCCTTGCTTACGCCAGCCTGCCGAACGGCGAGACCGCCCTGCTCGGGCCGCTGGTCGCTTTCCGGCTGGCACCGAACCTCGAAGCGGGGCTTCGGTTCGGCTTCATCGACATCGAACGCGATCCCGGCGTGAACGAGTCCGGGTTTTCCGATGTCGATCTTTACCTGAAATATCGTCCGTCCCGCCTCGGCCGGCAGCGGCTCGCGTTCGGCGCCCTCGTCAAGGCGGCCACCGCCGACGAGCAGGACGGTCTCGGCACCGGAGAGACCGACGTCGAAATTTTCGGGGCCTACCGGGCCAATCTTCAGGCGGTCACGCTGGTCCTCAACGCAGGGGTCCGGCTCAACGGCGATCCACCGGGTGTCGATTCGGAGGACTCGATCCTTTTCGGAGGTGGGGTCCTGCTGCCGGCGACGCAGCGGCTGACCTTCATCCTGGAAGGAAGCTGGGAGTCGGAAAGGGTCGATGGAGCGGGCGACGACGGCCGCCTCACGACCGGCTTTCAGTTGATGGGCCGCAATGGCCGGGGAGGCTTCCGGGCCGCGGTCGCCCTTCCGCTGACCGACCCCGCGCCCGAATATGAGGTTCTCGCCGGGGCTCTCTTTACCTATTAGAATAGAGACGGTTCCCGACCCGACACAGCAATCCGGAAATGAGGTGCGCCCATGGACCGACCCGTCAGGTTGTATGACCTTCATCCCTCTCCCAACAACATCAAGGTCAGGCTGGCGCTGGCCTTCAAGAAGATTCCGTATGAGCTGATCCCGGTCGATCCGCAGAACCGGGAACCGTTGATCAAGGCATCCGGCCAGTCGCTGGCCCCCCTCCTGCTGCATGGCGAAACGGCGGTCTATGACTCCTATGCGATCCTGCGCTACCTGGACGCCAATTGGCGCGGCACGCCGCAGTTGTTCAGCGAGGAGCGCGAGCGCCATAAGAGGATTGAGGAATGGGAGAATTTTTCGCGAGTCGAATGCGCGCCGGCGGTCGGAGTGATCTTCGCGCAGGCGATCGAGGGGAAGATCGATCTCGAGAAAAAGAAAAAAGCCAACGCGATGATCAACCGCGCCACCGAGCGCATCGAGAATGCGCTGGCCGGCAGCCCGTGCCTGATGGGCGATGCGCCGAACGCGGCCGACTTCACGGTGGCGCCGATGATCATGTACGGCGCCCTGTCGGAAAAGGCGGCCGCCGCGAACCCGTTCGCACGGTTCTTTTACGCCAATCTCAAAATTGAGGATTCGCCGAAGACCCGCGCATGGATCGGACGGATCATGGAATGGGATTCGAAATAGCCTGCTGCAGACGTTCCCGACCGGTGTCCCTCTCAGGATAACGACAGGGCATGCAGCCTGGGGATCAACTCGGCCACCCGGGTGGCGTAGGCCCACTCATTGTCGTACCACGCGACCACTTTGATCATGCGCTCCCCGAGCACCTGCGTCAGAGGGGCGTCGTAAATCGAAGAGTGCGGATCGCCGATGACGTCGGCGGAGACGATCGGGTCTTCTGAGATCCTGAGGATCCCTTTCATCGGGCCCGCTGCCGCCTCGCGCATCAGTCCGTGGATCTCGTCGACGGTCGCCTTCTTCTCGGTGTAGACGGTCAGGTCGACGACCGATCCTGAGGGGACCGGCACCCTGAAGGCGAGCCCCTCCACTTTCCCTTTCAACGATGGAATGACGAGACCGAGCGCCCGGGCGGCGCCGGTCGAGGTCGGCACGATGTTCAGAGCCGCCATCCGGCCGCGCCGCATGTCGCGGTGCGGGTAGTCGAACAGGCGCTGGTCGTTCGTGTAGGCATGCACCGTCGTCAAGAACCCCTTGCGGATCGTGTAGGCGTCCTCGAGGATCTTGGCGATCGGGGCGGCGCAGTTCGTCGTACAGGATGAGTTACTGACCACCAGGTGGTCCTTAGTGAGGATCGAGTCGTTGACCCCCGTGACGATCGTCGCCTCCAGCGGGTCTTTGCAGGGGACGGTCAGGAGGACCCGCGCCGCGCCCGCCTCCAGATGGCGATTGATCTGGTCGAGTCGTCTGAAAATCCCGGATGACTCCACGACGACGTCGATATTCAGATGATCCCAGGGGAAGGCGAACCTGTCCTCGGCTCTCTTGTCGGAGACCTTGAAGGCCCGGATCTCGTCGCCGTCGACTATCAGGGAGTCCTTCGTCCACTCCACCGTGCCCGGATAGCGGCCGTGGATGGAGTCATAACGCAGGACCATCGCCAGCGGTTCGAGGTCGGCGATGTCGTTGATGGCGACGAAATCGATGTCGAGGTTTTGCTCCTTGGCTGCACGCAGCACCATCCGGCCGATCCGCCCGAACCCGTTGATCGCAACCCTGACCGCCATGACTCCTCCCCGCGTTCACCGGAGATCCGGTTCCCGCTGCCGCATGCATCGATGACCCGCCGAATCCCCATTATAGCGATGCGGTCACGGCAGGGGAGCGCGTCCCACGATCCTCCCATCCGGGCGTTCAGATTGGGTGAGCTATTCGTTCAGCAGTGTGACGGCATCGGGATCGACGCCGGGGCGGTGCTGCAGCGGTACGCCGAGGTTGGTCAGGAGGCGGGCCAGCAACGAGGAGACACGTGAGGGGCGGCATTCATCGGGATCGGGGAGCGACAGGGCGACGAGGGTTCCCCGCCCCACCTTGTACATGCTGAGGCCCGGCGTGAGGAGAACCGGCCGTATCCCGTCATCCCCGGGTCGCTCGAGGAGGCGCAGTTCGGAGCGTTCCGCGCGTGCGAGCAGGAGGAGATCCCCCTCGGTCACGCCGCGCAGGAGCGCGGCCGATTCCGGCGCAATCTTCGGCTGCGCGACCGCTCCCGAGCGGAACTGAACGGCGGTTCCGGTGAGCCGCCGCAGGTGCTCCTGAATGAGTGATTGCGGGTTGATCAGGACGAGCGTGCCGCCTTCGCGAAGGAAGCGAGCGACGAGCGCCAGAGGCGCCATCCCCTCGGCCCGCCTCCGGGGGGCGCGCCAGTCGGCCGGCGCGATAAGCACGTCGACCTCGCTCAGATCGCGTGGCGCGCGGGCGAGGCGCGGGTCCAGAGCGGTCAGGCAGGGGGGGAGTTCATCGACGTCTTCCGCGTACAGAAATGCGCGGGCCGGCGCCGGACGATCTTCCAGCAGGTACGCCAGCGCGTTGACCAGCAGGATACGGGCGCGCCCATCGCTGTCGTGAAGCGCGGTGATGGCGGCCTGGGATGCAATCACCGTCCCATCCCCGATCGGAAACTCGAGCAGCGCCACGCCCTGCCGCCAGGCCGGGCCGGACCGGACGCGGAGCTCCGCCAGGACCCTGAAGTTGCCCCGGGTCGGCGGGAGGAGAGGACGACTGCGCCCCTCCAGCCGGGTAAAGTAGTTCCGGTCGAGGCCGACGTCCCGAACGATCGGATGAGCCGTATCGACCAGCACCTCGGTGCGGGGCAGGTGGTGAAACGCAGGCCACAGGCGCAGGTCTTCGCTCAGCGTTCCGGGGAGATTCGGTTGATCGAGGACGAGGACCGGCATGCCACCGCGTGCACGGGCGGCAAGAACGGGACCGATCGCCTCCCGGCCGCGAACGAAACCGCCCTGCCCGACGACGATCAGATCGCCACGGTACAGGGCCAGATCCTCGTTTCGCTCAATCAGATCGGGGCGCGCACCGAGCCCCTGCAGCAGCGGTGCTGCCGTTCCTTCCGGATCGAGCAGAGCGATCCGCGAGCCTTCGAACAGCGCCAGCAGATCCCGGGCGCGGGATGCGGGATAGAGCGTGTACGGGAAAGTTCTCCTGCCGATCGGGCGTCCGGTCTCCTGCACAAGGATGTCGAGATAGAGACCGGAGGGGAGCCGGACGTCGGGCAGCGGCAGTGTCAGGATGATCCGGGCCGCGCCGCCGCTCCGGTTGGAGAGAGGATGATGTCCCCGTGCGATCTCGCTTTCGTCGCGGCGCAGTCGCCAGTCGACGCTCACCCCGGACGAAGTGGCCGGGAGACCCCGCACGATCAGCGTGCGGTGAGCGCGTGTCCCACCCTCAAGGAGAGTGTTCTGTTCCTCGATCTCGAGGCTCACGATATCGGCGGCAGGCCCGGCGACGGGCACGTCGACTGTGCGGTCGGCGAGCCGGGGCCCGAACGTCGCTCCCTGGGCCGTGGAGATGGCCCGCAGGAGGACCACGATGGTCAGGATCAACAGAATGAAGACAGTGGCGCGGCGGGCGCGAATTTCGTCCAGGATCCCCTCCCCGAGTACGGAATTGCAATCGATACTGCGAACGGCCCGGCGGGAATATATGTTCCAGACGATACGGCGCAACGGCCGGGGGTGCCCGTGAGGCCCCGTCAGGTGTGGTTCTTGAAGGGGTCCGGTCGGGCAGAAGGGTCTTTGCAAGCCGGGAAGTGGGTGTGGTACGATCCGCGTCCGCTAGCGATCAGGGATTTCAAGCAGAGGAGGCTCCGGCCGTGTCTTACGTCATTATCGATAAGTGTCTGGGCGAGCGTTACGCGACATGCGTGGCGGTCTGCCCGGTGGACTGCATCCATCCCGGCGAGTACAAGAGCGAACTGTTCATGATCATCGACCCGGAGGAATGCATCGACTGCGGCGCATGCCTCCCGGAATGCCCGATCGAGTCGATCGTGGAGACCGAGGAGGAATCGCCCGATTGGGCGAAGATCAACCTCGAGCTCACCCCCTCTTTCAAGGGGAACGAGCAGCCGACGCCGCGCGCCGCCAACGATCCGCCAAAGAAACCGGGAAACAAGCTGCGCGCCTGAGATCAGTCGACCGACCGTTTGGCATCCAAGGGCCCCCGGAATGGGGGCCTTTTATTTGTTCGGGATCTCTGATCAGGAACCGGCGGATGGGGGAGCGAGAAGAGCCGTCGCCTTGGTCAGCAGATCGGTCGTCCGGTCGAACGCAGTGAGGAGCTTCAGCGCTCTGTGGGCGAGTAGATCGCCGACGAGTCGGGAGTTTCCCAGAGGCGTACCGACGAGACCGTGAGCCCGCGCGCGGCGCACTGCTCGAAGATCAGGCGCGCGATCTCCTCGGCGGTAGGGTCCTGCTCCATGGTGAAGACCGGTTCATCGTGCGCGCGCAGTATGGCCACGAGCGGATCGTCGCGATGGAGCATCATCCGGTGGTCGATGGTCTCCGCGATCCACTCGCGGACGATGCGTCCGATGTCGGCGAAATCGGCGACCATGGAGCGTCCGTCGAGATCGGCCGCCTCCACTTCGATTTCCACCCGGCCGTTGTGCCCATGGAGATGAGCACAGGGGCCCTTGTAGTGCAGGAGCCGATGTCCGTACACGAAATCGACGGTTTCAGTTACGCGATACATGGGATTGGGAAACCGTAGCACACGGCGCGAACGGGGGTCAAACGCGCCGGGTGTCGAGATTCGCGAAGATCTTGCCCATCAGGGAGGATGACGGCAGGCGTCCGGGTCGTCCGGGCCGAATCCAGCGAAAGTCGCTCCCGCGCGGCTCCGCGAGCAGGTGCGCGCGGTGCACGTCGACCAGCATGCGCCTGTAGGTGATGGTGTGTCTTACGGTGGTGAGTCTGGGTCCTCGGCGCAGGCGCAGCTTCCCGGCGCCGGCTCCGTCGTCGAATGCCGGCAACTCCCACATCCCGTCCAGCAGCCCGGTCCTCCCGCGGCGCCTGACGAGGCAACGGCCGTCCCGCGTCACCAGGGCCACCGCCGAGCGCACGACGACCGGCTCGCGATGGCGGCGGGGCAGCGGGATCCTCTCCTGCGCCCCGGCGATCCTCGCCATGCAGTTCCGGCGGATCGGGCAGGC
>JAZGDH010000327.1:0-2771 GCA_036477555.1 Acidobacteriota bacterium | reverse complement strand
ATGGGGAACTGAGGGCTCCCGCGTATCGTGCGCGAGCGGCACGGAGGGGGCGCCCCAACGGGTCGCCGGGTCACATGGAGCCCTTGCGCTGATCTGGTCGCGGCCGAGGCGAGAGTAGCAACGGCGTAAGGGACTTCAGGCGGTCAGAGAGGCGCGATTCGGGATGAGACGCTCGGTCAGATGCGCGAACCGGGCGAGATGCGACGGGGGAAGCTGCGCTTCCGAGGTGGACCAGGTCCACGCACCGGGATCCTTCTGGATGCGGTCCATCAGGGCGGCGTGCAGCGCGTGGCCCCCCTTGAAGGCGAGGATGTGCGCCTTGAGGGGAGCGCCAAGAAGCGCCAGGTCGCCAATCAGATCAAGAATCTTATGCCTGACGAACTCGTCAGGGAATCGCAGAGCACCGTTCATCACACCGTTTTCGTCCACGACGAGCGCGTTATCGAGCGAGCCGCCCCGGGCGAGTCCTGCGCGGCGCAGCGCCTCGACCTCGCGCAGCAGCGTGAAGGTTCTGGCCCCGGCGATCGAATCGGCATACCGCTCCGCGCTGATTTCCGTCGTCGCGGCCTGGTACCCGATCGCGGGGTGCGGGAAATCGATCGCGTAGGTCGCCTCGTAACGGTTGGACGGAAGGGCCAGGATTTCCTTGTCGCCGCTCCTGACCGAAATCGGCTTCAGCAGGGCGATGTAGCGGCGCGGGGCAGCCTGGGACCTGACACCGGCCTCGCGGATCGCCTCAACGAACGGCAATGAGCTGCCGTCCAGGATCGGCACCTCGGGTCCATCGATGGAGATGCGGGCGTTGTCGATCCCGAGCCCTCGAAGGGCCGACAGAAGATGCTCCACCGTCGAGATCGAGACGCCGCCGCGCGTGAGGGTTGTGGCATAGGCCGAGCCGCTGAGGAATCGATCCGCAGCCGGAATCTCGACCGAGACGCCATCGGTGCGCACGAAGATGATGCCGCGGTTCGCCGCGGCCGGAGCGATTCGGACGGTGACCTCGGCGCCGGTGTGCAGACCGACGCCTCGAAGCGCCACCTCCCGGCTCAACGACCTTTGTCTTTCGACCACGGAACCCTCCCTCGCACGTTTACAGCCGAAAGGGGTATTGCAGTGAGCGTGCCATCGGAGATAAACTCAAGATAATCTCTCCAAGTCATTGATACACAAATACTTATACGATTAGCGAGAACGGCTGGCGAGATTTAAGACCACCCTGAAGTCGCGAAATAGCCACAGGACACTGTGGCCATCCTGCCAGCGAAGCATGGTTTGACAGTCCCGGGGCCGTATGCTACTTATCGCCCGTTTACCGGGAGTCTCTGGATCAATGAGTGATCGTCTGAAAGGCCGGGTCGAATCCGAGGCGACCCGGATTCTGCGAGCGCGGGTTGAGAACATGCGCAAGGCGCTGGGGACGGCGCTCCAGTCCCTCAGCGAAGAGGTCCACCTTCCGCTCAGCCCCGGCGAATGGGGGGCCGCGGAAGGCAATACCCAGATGAAGCCACTCCGGGATGCCGTCGACGCCATCGCCCGCGGCTCCGGACAGCGCGAAATACTCGGCGCCGCGCTGCAGGGCGCCGCCGCTTTTTACTCCCGCTCCGCGATCTTCATCGTCAAAGATCATCTCCTTTCCGGCTGGGCCGGTCTGGGATTCGACGGCCAGGGCGGAGTCCGCAACGAGAGTTTTCAGGGGATATCGCTCAATTCATCCGGTGATCACCTGCTGGCGCGCGCCCTGAAGACACTGGGCCTCGTCGAGGCGGGCAGCGAGGGGCCGGGAATCGAGCCGATCGGCGCCCTCGGGAGCGTGCATCCGAAGTCCTCCGCCGCGGTCCCGCTCACCGTCCGGGGTCGGCCGGTCGCCCTGCTATACGCCGACAGTGGAGCCGGCGATCCGGCCCGGCAGGGCCATGCGCTGGAGATCGTGGTGCGCGTCGCCGGCCTTTCCCTCGAGAGGTTCGGACAGGCCGCGACCCGCCGTGAGAATCCCGTGGAGATGGTGGTGAGCGGCCCCGACCGGTCCCCTGCCCCGGCGATCCCGGTGTCGCGCGCCGCCACGCCGACCGCCCCCGAAGAGGCGGAGATGCATGCACTGCTGGGCGATATCACGGCGACACCCCGTCGCGCCGGCTCCGACGACGGTCTGTCCGAGGAGGGGCGACGCGTGCAGGCCGACGCCCGGCGCTTCGCGAAGCTGCTGGTCTCCGAGCTGTTGCTCTACAACGAGGAGGCCGTGGTCCTGGGACGCAAGAATCGCGATCTCTATCAGCGTCTCCGCGCGGAGATCGATCGAAGTCGCCAGTCGTTTCTGGCGAGGGTCAGGAATACCTCCGGGACGACACAGTTTTTTGAGGAAGAGCTGGTGCGGGTTCTCGCCCAGGGGGACGCGGCGCTGTTCGGGAACTAGGAGACTGTCCGAGTATTGCGTGAGGCCCGACGCAATACTCGGACAGTCTCCCGGCGGCGTCAGGCGGTCGACGCGGAGGTGCGCTCCGCCAGTTGATCCAGCAGACGATCGTGAATCCCGCCGAAGGCGCCGTTCGACATGATCAGGATGATATCTCCGGGACGCACCGACTGAACCAGGTGGGCGATGATCCCGGGCACATCCGGAATGTGGTGCGCGTCCCTGCCGCCGGATCGCAGGTCCTGAACGAGCCGCTCGACCGAGAGGCGCTGCCCCTCCGGGGCGCGCTCGGGGTGATCGACGGCAGCAACGATCACACTGTCGGCCGCGCCGAAACTCTTCGCATAGTCATCCTGAAAGA